>JBHIDG010000093.1:0-10105 GCA_046760025.1 Woeseia sp.
TTCTAGCTGCTGCTCATGATCGCCGGCCAGGCGGCGCGCAGATACGCGACCATCGACCAGAGGGTCATTCCGGCGGCGATCAGCAGCAGCGCGTAACCGATGGTGTAGGTCGGGAGTCCGAGCAGATCATGCTGATAGACCATGAAACCGATGCCGAACATCTGCAAGGCGGTCTTGATCTTGCCGGACCACCTGACCGCGACCTCGGACCTCGCCCCGATGCTCGCCATCCACTCCCGTAACGCCGAGACCGTGATCTCGCGGCCGATGATGATGACGGCGATGAGCGTGACGGTGATGCGTGGGTCACCTTCCACCAGTAACACCAGAATGATGGTCACCATCAGCTTGTCGGCGACGGGGTCGAGGAACTCGCCGAACTTGGACGTTTGGTGGAGTTTCCTGGCAACGACACCGTCCAGCCAGTCGGTTACCCCGGCCACGGCGAACACGATGCCGGCAATCGGTCTGGCAAAGTCCATCAAACTGTAGAAGCAATAGACGATCACAGGGATTGCAGCAATGCGGACCAGCGTCAGGGTATTGGCGAGGTTAATTTTCACAGGCGGGTAGCCGTATGTCAGCGATTGCCGTCGAGATGCAGGTTGTCATAGATCCGCCGGGCCAGTGATCGGCTGATCCCATGCACCTTGACGAGGTCATCGATACCAGCACCGAGCACACCCTGTAGGCCCCCAAACTGTTTCAACAACTCGCGGCGGCGTTTCGGTCCCAGCCCCGGAATGTCCTCGAGCCGAGACCTCTTTCTCGATTTGGCGCGCCGTTGCCGGTGTCCGGCGATCGCAAAACGGTGTGCCTCGTCCCTGATTTTCTGAATAAGGAGCAGAGCCGGCGAGTCTGAGGGCAGTATAGTGGGCGTGCCGGAACCTGCCAAGAACAGTTGCTCGGAGCCTGGTCTTCGTGCCCTGCCCTTGGCAATGGCGACGACCTGAAGCCAATCGAGTTCCAGCTCGTCGAGCACGGTCAGCGCCTCGGACAGCTGGCCCTTGCCGCCGTCGACGAACAGCACGTCAGGCATCGGCACCTCGCCCTTCTTGACGCGCGCATAACGCCTTTTCAGCGCCTCGGCCATCGCCGCATAATCGTCGCCCGCCGATGCCGGCTTCAGGTTGAAGCGCCGGTAGTCCGTCTTCAGTGGTCCTGCCGTATTGAAGACGACGCAGGACGCGACGGTCGCCTCGCCGGACGTATGACTGACATCGAACCCCCCCACGCCTCCGCGCGTTTCCTCGAGCTTCAGTGCCTCGCCCAGGGCCTCGAACTGGCGGCGAATCGTCGCGTTGCTCGCAGCCTGCAGATTGAGACCCTGTTCTGCGTTGGTACGCGCCATCTGCAGCCACCGCAGGCGGTCGCCACGCACGCGGTGTTTGATCTGGACCCTGTGGGCCGACCTCTCCGACAGGCTCTCTTCAAGCAGCCGCCGGTCCTCGATGTCTGAATCGATGACGATTTCCTTAGGCGCATCACGGCCCAGATAATATTGCGACAGGAAACCCCTCGACACCTTTTGCTTGTCGACGTCGCCGCTGATTTTCGGGAAGTGGTTGCGGCTGCCGAGCATCGCGCCGTGCCGGATGAACAGTATGGTCACGCAATGAAGGCCGGGACGAGACGCGAGCGCGATGACATCCAGGTCCTTGACGGTGGTCTTCGAGGCCAGTTGTTCGGCCTCGACCTTCCTTATGCGGGCAATCTGGTCGCGATAGCGGCCGGCCTGCTCGTAATCCCTGGTCTGAGAGGCCTTGTCCATGCGCCCGACCAGGGAGTCGATGACGCTTCGATTCTTGCCTTCGAGGAAAAGGACAGCCGCCTCGACGTCCTCGCCGTAAGCGGACCCGTCGATATAGCCGACGCAGGGCGCCGTGCAGCGCCTGATCTGATACTGCAGGCAGGGGCGGCTGCGATTCTTGAAGTAGCTATCTTGACACTGCCGGATGAGAAAGAGCTTCTGTAACTCGTTCAGCGTTTTTCGAACGGCCCCCGCGCTCGGATACGGCCCGAAGTAACGTCCCTTGCCCTTGCGCGGCCCGCGATGGAAGTCCAGTCGCGGAAAAGAATGTTCCGTCGACACATATATATAAGGGTAGCTCTTGTCGTCGCGCAGGATGACGTTGAAGCGGGGCCTGTGCCGTTTGATCAGGTTGTACTCGAGGATCAATGCTTCGGCCTCGGTATTGGTAACGGTCACCTCGACGCCATGCACCTGCTCCATCATCGAGCTGGTCTTCGCGTCTGCGTGTGAGCGGTGAAAGTAACTGGCGACCCGCTTCTTGAGGTCGCGGGCCTTGCCCACGTAGATGACCTGCCCTCTGGCGTTCAGCATGCGGTATGCGCCCGGGCGATGTGTCAGGCCGCCGATGAATGCTTTTGCGTCGAATGTCACGTGCTCGATTTCGAGACCAGGTGCTTTGCCCTTTTTATCACCTTGCGAAACATCTGGTCAGTCAGCCGGCCGGTATTCGTGTTGTAACGACTGCAGTGATAAGAGTCCAGCAGCATGACGCCCGGCCCGATGCGAAATTCGGCCGCGTGACCGAAAGGGTAATCCGCCTGCCTGAGTGCCATGGCGCGGACGACGGCGCGGTGCGCGATACCGCCCAATGCGAGAACTACTGAGTCTTCGGGCAGGGTACGCAATTCATTTGCCAGATAGGCATTGCAGCTGTTGATCTCGGCGCCCACCGGCTTGTTGTCCGGCGGCAGGCACTTGACGGCGTTAGTGATGCGGCAATCCAGCAGCCTGAGACCGTCATCTGCCGCAATCGACTGCGCCCGGTTGCCGAAACCGAAGGCATGCAGCGTCTCGTAGAGCAGAATGCCGGCGAAATCGCCGGTGAACGGCCTGCCGGTGCGATTGGCGCCGTGCATGCCCGGCGCCAGGCCGACAATCAGCAAGTGGGCGTCGGGATCGCCGAAAGGCGCAACGGGCCGGCAGTAATAGCCGGGGTTCTCTTGTTGGACGGTATCGAGAAACGCCGCCAGGCGTGAACAGCGCCGGCAGTCAGGATCGAATATTTGAGTCTGCATAAATCACCATGAGTCGGCTGCCGCCTCGGTGGAATATGTAGGCTAATCATCCATGTGGCGGATCACGGCCTGTCCGAATCCTTTGGTACCGACCAGTGTCGCGCCGGGAATGAGTTGTTCGAGTTCGTCTTCGACTTCCCTTTTGTCGTGCGGTCCGGACTTGCGTATCGGCGCCCGGATTGCCTCACGGAGTCGTGCCAGGTCGAAGGTGAGTTCCTTGTTCGCGATGGTGTTGGCGACACCTCTGATGATGAGCTCGGCGGCCTCGTTCCAGCCCAGGTAGCGCAACATCATCTCGGCGGAGAGAATGAGGGAGCCGGGGTTGACGCGGTCTTTTCCGGCGAAACCGGGTGCAGTGCCGTGTGTCGCTTCGAATATGGCAACTCCTTCGCCGATGTTTCCGCCCGGAGCGATGCCGATGCCGCCGACCTGGGCCGCCAGCGCATCCGAGATGTAATCCCCGTTCAGGTTCAGGGTCGCGATGACGTCGTAGTCCTCCGGCAGCATCAGAATCTGTTGCAGGAAATTGTCGGCGATGACGTCCTTGATAACGATTTCACGTCCGGTCACGGGATTGGCGAAGGCCAGCCAGGGGCCACCGTCTTTTTCTGTTCCACCGAACTCCTCCCGAGCGACCTCGTACCCCCACTGGCAAAATGCGCCCTCGGTGAATTTCATGATGTTGCCCTTGTGGACCAGAGAAACCGAGCCGTAGTCACGGTCCACGCAATACTGAATCGCCTTTCTCACGAGGCGTTGCGATCCCTCCCTCGACACGGGCTTGATGCCCAGCCCTGAGCTTGCAGGAAAGCGAATTTTTTTCACATCCAGTTCGGTCTGCAGGAAGTTGATCAGCTTTTGCACCTCCTGCGAGCCGGTCGGGTACTCGATGCCGGCATAAATGTCCTCGGTGTTCTCGCGGAAGACGACCATATCGACGAGGTCCGACTCTTTCATCGGCGTGGACACGCCCGGAAAGTAACGGATCGGACGGACACAGGCATAGAGGTCCAGCGACTGTCTTATCGAGACATTCAGGGAGCGGGCACCGCCCCCGATCGGCGTCGTCAACGGACCTTTGATCGATACCACGTAGCTTTGCAGCGCATGCAGCGTCTCTTCCGGTAAAAAGGTATCGCTGCCATAGACGTCCGCCGCCTCGGCGCCGGCGTACACTCGCATCCACTTTATAGCGCGCTTGTCGCCGTAGGCCCGCTCGAGCGCGGCGTCGACCACGTCTTGCATGACCGGCGTGACATCGGCGCCGATACCATCGCCGACGATGTAGGGAACGATCGGCATGTCAGGGACATTGATCGAGTGATCGCGATTGATCGTTATCTGTTCGCCCCCTTCCGGTATCGTTATCTTCTCGTATCGCATCGCTGCCGCCGTCTCAGTCGATTTCCTCATAGGCAACGGACGTCAGAAACGGGGCAAACTCATCCTGCGCCGTGATTTTATCGAGCAACTGTGCAGCACGCTCGAACTTGGCCTTCGAGAACAGCTCCTCGCCGACGGTGTCACGAATCCTGTCGAGTTCCTCGGCGAGAAGCGTTCGAAACAGCTCATAGGTCACATTACGGCCCTCGTCCAGCACGCCGGTCTCGTGGTGCACCCAATGCCAGATCTGCGCCCGCGAGATCTCGGCAGTCGCCGCGTCTTCCATGAGATGGTTGATCGGCACACAGCCGTTCCCTCCCAGCCAGGCCGCCATGTATTGCACGGCAATTTGTATGTTGTCGCGGAGCCCTCGCTCCGTAATCTTGCCCTTGACCACCTGCAGAAGATCGGCAGCGCTGACGCGGACGTCGTCACGGAGTCTGTCGAGCTGGTTGTCCCCCGGCATGTGCTCATCGAAGATCTGCGTCGCCAGCGACACCAGCCCCGGGTGCGCGACCCAGGTGCCGTCATGGCCGTCGCCCGCCTCGCGCTCCTTGTCGGCGCGGACCTTGGCGAGTGCCTGGTTGTTTGCCTCGTCGTCGTCCTTGATCGGAATCTGCGCCGCCATGCCGCCAATGGCGTACGCGCGGCGCCGATGGCAGGTCTTGATGACGAGCTGCGAGTAAGACCTCAGGAAATGGGTCGTCATCGTGACTTCGCGCCGGTCGGGCAGGACGAACTCCGGGTACCGGCTGAATTTCTTGATGAAACTGAAGATATAGTCCCAGCGACCGCAATTCTGGCCGACGATGTAGTCCCTGAGTTCATAGAGAATCTCGTCCATCTCGAATGCGGCCAGAATGGTCTCGATGAGGACGGTGACTTTGATTCTGCCGGCCCCGACGACTCCTGCCGCCTCCGAATACCGGAAAACGTCGCTCCAGAGACGGGCTTCCAGGTGGCTCTCGAGTTTCGGCAGATAGAAATACGGGCCGGTCCCGCGTTCCTCGAGCGCCGCCGCGTTGTGGAATAGATACAGCCCATAGTCGACCAGGGCGCCCGGCACCTCCGTGCCATCGACGAGAATGTGCTTCTCGGGCAGGTGCCAGCCCCGCGGACGCACGATCAAGGTCGCGATTTCGTCATTCAACCTGTAGTGCTTGTCGTCGGTTCTGAGTTCGACCGAGCGCTTGACGGCATCGCGCAGATTCACCTGGCCCTGGATGACGTTGTGCCAGGTCGGCGTCATCGAATCCTCGCAGTCCGCCATGAACACTTTCGCGCCCGAGTTCAGCGCATTGATGATCATCTTGCGGTCCGTTGGCCCGGTAATCTCGACCCTGCGGTCGCGGAGGTCCGCAGGTACCTCGGTGACCCGCCAGTCGGCGGCGCGAATCTCCGCGGTCTCCACGAGGAAATCAGGCATGTTGCCAGCGTCGATGATTTTCTGACGCTGCAGGCGGGCGGCCAGCAAGGCATCGATGCGTGGCGAGAATTCCCGCGCCAGCGAGCGGACGAAATGCAGCGCGTCTTCGCTCAGGATTTCGTCGAATTCGGGCGATCGTTGCCCGAGGATCTCGATTCCTTTCATGCGTATTGTCTCGTGATCAATGCTGTTGAGCCTGTATATAAGCCTTTTAAATTAAAAGGTTATAAGCTTAACTTAAAGGAGATAATTGTCTTGTGGCAAGCGGCGACGTGGCAGCGCGGCATCATAACCACGCCGCCGGCCACATTCAATCAGTGCCGCAGGCCGGCTATGCGCATGGCGATTTCCATTGCCTGCTCGTAGTTCAGCCGTGGATCGACGGTCGATTTGTACGCCCGCACGAGGTCGCCGTCGGTCAGACCCCGGGCGCCGCCGGTGCACTCGGTGACGTTTTCACCGGTCAATTCGAGGTGCACGCCGCCGAGGTAACTACCGAGCGAGGCGTGCACGCGAAAGGCCGACTCCAGTTCCGCGACGATGTTGTCGAAGCGCCGGGTCTTGGTCCCGTCCGAGGTATTCTCGGTGTTGCCGTGCATCGGGTCGCAGACCCAGAGAACGGGCGATCCGGTTTCGCGTACCGCCCTGATCAATTCGGGCAGCTTGTCTGCGATCGCTCTTGCGCCGAATCGGTGAATCAGCGTGATGCGCCCGGGCTCGTTGTTCGGGTTCAATGCGCCGATCAGCTCCTGCAGCCATTCGGCCGACATGCCGGGACCGACCTTGATGCCAATCGGATTGGCGATGCCACGGAAAAACTCGACATGGGCGCCGTCCATGGCGGCGGTCCGCATGCCGATCCAGGGGAAATGCGTCGTGAGGTTGTACCACTTGTCGCGATGTTTGAGGAAGCGGGTCTGTGCCTGCTCGTAGGACAGATGCAGGCCTTCGTGAGCCGCATAGATATCGGCCCGCTGCGTGTCGTGTAACGGGCTTCCCGAGATCGATTCCAGGAAATCCAGGGAGTCCGAAATCGAATTGACGATGCCGTGGTACTCGTCCGCCATCGGCGAATGGCCGACCCAATCGAGGTCCCAGAACTCAGGGTGGTGCAGGTCCGCGAAACCCCCGTCTATCAGCGAGCGGACGAAATTGAGCGTCAGCGCGGCCCGCTCGTAACCCCGGAGGATCAGTTGCGGGTCCGGTACGCGATCGTCGGCGGTGAAAGGATTGCGATTGACCAGATCGCCCCGGAAGCTCGGCAGGCTCCGGCCGTCCCGCGTTTCGGTGTCGGCGGAGCGCGGTTTCGCATACTGCCCCGCCATGCGCCCTATCCTCACGACCGGCTTCTTCAGTCCGTAGAGCATGACGAGACTCATCTGCAGCAGGATCTTGAGCTTGGCGACGATGTTCTCGGAGGTGCACTCGTCGAAACTCTCGGCGCAGTCGCCACCCTGCAATACGAATGCCTCGCCGCGCTGCGCAACGGCAATCAGCGACCGAAGTTCATCGACTTCCCAGGAGGTCACGATCGGCGGCAGGCGGCTCAGCTCCGACACGACACGCTCCAGCGCCGGCTTGTCGGGATAGGTAGGCTGCTGCGCCGCCGGCAGGCTCTGCCAGCTCGCGGGGTGCCATTCTGATCTGGTGACACTTCGCGTCACGGATACTCCTCCAGTCTGCCGAGTCGGGGACTATGCCACGATGTACCGAGCCCAGGCAAAAGTGTCTCCGGCATACAAGAGCTTACACGGCGTTATGAGCATGACCCGGCATGCCCTGGAAAGGCTCATGAGAGATTGGCACAATGCGCGCCTCGAAATCTCCCGTCGACCACGATCTGTCAGGAGTTTCCATGCAAGCAATACTGGATAGACTGGGTCTCTCTGAAACAAACCCCGGCAGCTGGTCGGGCGCAGAAAGCTACGAATCGGGCGATGCGGGACTGATCAAATCGGTCAATCCAGCCAGCGGCGAAGTCATCGCCGGCGTCAGGTCGAGCACCGCCGAGGAGTATGACAAGATCATCGACAACGCCCGCGCGGCTTTTCGCGAATGGCGCAATGTGCCGGCGCCTGTCCGCGGTGATGCCATACGTCTTGTCGGCGTCGCCCTGCGCGACTACAAGGATGCTCTCGGCAGCCTCATTGCGCTGGAGAATGGAAAGATCAAGGCCGAGGGCGACGGCGAAGTCCAGGAGATGATCGATATCGCCGATTTCGCTGTCGGTCAGTCGCGCATGCTCTACGGGCATACCATGCAGTCGGAACGCCCCAGGCATCGAATGTACGAGCAATGGCACCCGCTGGGCGTTGTCGGCATCATCACGGCCTTCAATTTTCCGGTTGCCGTCTGGTCATGGAATGCCTGCATCGCGTCCATATGCGGTAACGTCAGTGTCTGGAAGCCGTCCCCCAAGACGCCGCTGTGCGGTCTTGCGGTGCAGAAAATCTGTACCGAAGCACTTGCCGATTCCGGTTTGCCGACCGTTTTCCACCTGTTCAACGATGCCGGCGACCAGCTGGCGCAGCAGTTCGTGGACGACCCGAGGACGGACCTGATTTCGTTTACCGGCTCCTGCGCCGTTGGCAGGAAAGTCGGCGAACGGGTCGCTGCCAGAATGGGCAAGTGCCTGTTGGAACTCGGCGGTAATAACGCAATCATCGTAGACGAGCACGCCAACATGGAGATTGCCGTGCCCGGCATCGTGTTCGGATCGGTCGGCACTGCCGGCCAGCGCTGCACGACGACCAGACGGATTATCGTTCACGAGTCGCGCATGGATGAGCTCAAGGACAAACTCGTCGCCGCCTACGGCCAGGTAAGGATCGGCGACCCCCTGGACGACGACACCCTGATGGGCCCGCTGATTGACGAACCCGCGGTAACGCGAGTGGTGGAAGCGATTGCGACCATTCGTGATCAGGGTGGCGAGATCCTCTGTGGCGGTGCCCGCCTGGATCGGCCCGGCAATTTTGTCGAGCCTGCCATTGCCGTGGTCAGGAATGACTGGGATATCGTGCAAACGGAAACTTTCGGTCCAATCCTGTACCTGATTCCGTACCGGGACCTGGACGAAGCGATCGCCCTGCATAACGGCGTTGTGCAGGGACTGTCGTCCGCCATATTCACCGACAATCTGCAGCACGCAGAGTACTTCCTTTCCAGTATGGGCTCGGACTGCGGAATTGCGAATGTCAACATCGGCACTTCCGGCGCAGAAATCGGCGCCGCGTTCGGCGGCGAAAAAGACACCGGTGGCGGCCGGGAAGCCGGTTCCGACGCATGGAAAGCCTACATGCGGCGGCAGACCAACACGATAAACTGGGGCGCCGATCTGCCGCTCGCTCAGGGTATCAACTTCAGCTTGTAGCCTCCCGCACGGCGGCCTAGCCCTTGCGGGCAGCAGGATTTCCTGTGCTCTCGAAGCGATTGGCCGAGCGGTTCTTGATGGCCTCGCCCTCGGGAAAGACCCACCCGTTCATCGCGAGGTACACCCCCGGCCGAACCGATTGAACGGCAGCAACGGCCATGCCGATATTGAACACCGCGTCCGTGGTCTTGAACCGCGCCGGGCTCAACGAGCCCGTCAACACGACGGTCTTATCCGGTATCGAGCGCAATGCCGCGGCCGTCTCTGCCATCGTGTCTGTTCCATGCGTAATGACATACAGCGTCGCGTCGTCGTTTTCGATGTACTCCTTCAACGCCTGCCGGTTCTCCTCGGTTATTTCGAGACTGTCTTTCTGGAACATCGGTACGATGTCGTAGTCAAAACTGACCAGACCGTCAGTCAGGATATGCTGGACCTGAGACTCGCCCACCTCGTACCTACTGATGGCATCGAAATAGGTTTTGTCGATGGTGCCGCCGGTGGTCACGAATCGGATGTACATTTGGCGTTGCTCTCGAGTGAAATTCCGGGGACAGTGTATCGATTTTCCCTGCTATTATGAGCGCATGAGCATAAAACGACTTGCGAGATTCTCCGTCACGCTCTTAGCCCTGGGATTGTCGTCGCCGGCCACCGCCGCGGGAACCGCAATTCAGCTCGACCTGGACGGCGCGATCGGGGTCGCCACCGCCGAGTACATAATCAGCGGAATCGAAGATGCGGAGGAGCGTAATGCGGAACTCGTCATAATCCGCATGGATACGCCCGGCGGGCTGGTCAATCCTATGCGCGACATCGTGCAGGCGATTCTCGGCTCCGAGGTGCCTGTAGCGACCTACGTTTCCCCAGGTGGC
>JBHIDG010000094.1:0-10093 GCA_046760025.1 Woeseia sp.
GTCGGCACCCTCGGCGACATCCAGTCGTTCCGAAACGCGGCGATGAAAATCCCTGAGTTCGTCTTCGCTAAAGGCATTATCCAGTGACAACATCGGTACCTTGTGTTGTATGGTGCCGAAAGCAGTTATCGGCTCCGCACCGACTCGCTGCGTCGGCGAATCCGGTGTGACCAGAACCGGATACGCTTCCTCCAGGGCAGTCAGCTCTCGAACGAGGCGATCGTATTCCGCATCCGGAATCTCCGGGTCATCCATAACGTGGTAGAGGTAGTTGTGACGGCGGATCTGGCTGCGCAGAGACTCGACTTTCTTCCGGGTAGCAGCGGGCGCCGTCATGTTGCAGTGAGCTGTCGGCCTTTTGTCAGGCCACCATTATTCCGTGCTGGTATCGAATAATTTCCTCGCGCAAATATCGTTCACGCTGGATACTGAGCGTGCTTCCCGATTCGTCGAGGAGTTCTGCATTCAGGGACTGAGATAGCGCCCTGGCGGCCTCCATCATAAGGTCGAACGCTTGTACGCCGTCCATGGGACCCGGAAGAACCATGAATATGCTGACGCCCGGGATCTTCTGCTCCTTGATATTCGGAATATCGAAACTGCCCGGCTCCACCAGACTGGCAACACTGAACACGGCGGCGCCCTCGGTCGTGCCCTCGTGGCGATGGAATATGCCGAACTTGCCATGCCGCAAGCCGATGCCCCGCAGGTTGAGCACTAGGTCCTCGCCATTGAAGGCCCCCTTGTCTCGCGCGACCAATCGCAAGGTAACAATCTTTTCTTCGGCGACGACATTTTGGGAAGCTTCGCCGGCGGAGACGGCGCCGGCATCGAGGCCTGACCGCGGTGCTCGAGCGTCTTCCGGCAACTCGGACTCAAGCCGCCCCTGACTCGCCGAGTTTCTTTCCGCCTTCATGCGCTCGCGGCGGCTGTACAGATACACGCCGGCGATCACGAGCAGCCCGACGATCAGCAGCAACCAACGCAGCCCGTCCATCGCTCATCAACTCGCCGCCATTTTGACCGCCTCATCCAGATCGACGGCGACCAGGCGTGACACGCCTGGCTCCTGCATGGTCACGCCGGTCAGCTGACGAGCCATTTCCATGGTCCCTTTGTTGTGCGTGATGAACACGAACTGCACTTTGTCGGCCATGTCATTGACGATATCGCAGAAGCGATGGATGTTGGCATCATCGAGCGGCGCATCGACCTCATCAAGCAGGCAGAACGGCGCCGGATTGAGCTCAAAGATCGCAAATACCAGCGCGACCGCCGCCAGGGCTTTCTCACCGCCCGATAGCAGGTGAATTGTACTATTTCTCTTGCCAGGCGGCCGGGCCATGACAGTTACGCCGGCTGACAGGAGATCGTCTCCGGTCAATTCGAGGTAAGCATGGCCGCCTCCGAATAGCTTGGGGAAGAGTCGCTTGAAGCCCTTATCGACATTGGTATAGGTCTCGCGGAAACGCGTGCGCGTCTCGCGATCGATCTTGCGGATCGCTCTCTGCAGAGTATCGAGCGCGCTGTTCAGGTCCTCGAGTTGCGAATCCAGGTACTCCTTGCGCTCGGATTGTTCCTTGAACTCGTCAATGGCCGCAAGGTTAATGGGCCCGAGCCGCTCGATTCGACGCCGAAGTTTCTCGAGCTTGTCTTTCCATGCGTCGATCGCCGTGTCTTCATCAAGATTATCGAGCAGCGCATCGAGCTCGAAATCAGTCTGTGCCAATTGATCGGCAAATCCTTCACGACGTACCCGGATTTCCTGAAACGCCATGCGCGCCTCATCCGCGTGGCCGCGCACCTCATCGACAGATTGATCGGCCTTTGCACGTTCAAGGTCGAGTTCGCGTAGATTATGTTCGACGTCCTCGACCCGGCGCCTGGCCTCGGCCAGTTCCTCCTCGACGGCAATGCGCACCTTCAGTTGTTCGTCCAGCTTGATCTTGTTGTCGGCTAACGGCGCTTCACTTTGCTCGAGTTGTTGCTGAATTTCCTGCTCACGAGTCTTGAACTGTTCGAGTTGCGATTGCATGCGTGCCAGATTCTGTGCCGCCGAATCCTTTGTGGAACGCCGGCCCTCGAACTGGATTGCAATTTCCTGCGCGGCCCGACGATCCTGGTCTGCCTGCTCGCGCACGCGCCGCATTTCCGCCCGCAGCTGTTCCCGCTGCGAATCGAGCGTCTCCAGTCTCGCCGCAAGTTGTGAAATGATTTCCGTTGCCTGCGAGAATCGCTCGCGTGACGCCGTTAGTTGCTCTTCGGCAGTGAATCGTTCCTTTTCAAGGTCGCTCCTCTCCCGGCTTATCGCGGCCTGACTGGCGTTCGCCTGATCGATACGATAACGGGCGGAGTCCAGGCTTGCCTTGAGTTCTGAATACTCGTTCAGGAGAGACCCGGCATCGCGCTGCACGGTCTCACGGCGCTCTTCCAATTGCGTCAGGCGAGCCCGGCCGTCCTTGACCAGTTTTCTGGCACTGTCACTGCGGGACCTGGCTTCCCGGATCTCGGCCTTCAGGCGCCGCATGTCATGCTCGCGAGACAATATGCTTGCCTTCGGGTCCTTGTCGCGGCTGACCCGCAGCCAGTGTTGGCTGAGCCACACGCCGTCCGGCGTAATTACCGACTCATGCTCCTGCAACCGCGCCCGAACCTCCAGCGCCTTATCCAGCGACTTCGCGATTCGCACGGTCTGCAGCATTTCGACGACCGCTGCCGGTGCTTTGGAGACTTTGCCTGCGAGCGTCATCGATCCGTTATCGGCCGAGTCCGTATCGAGCCGACCCAGCAACAGGGTCACATTGCCCGATTTCAGCCGTGACAGCTTCGCGGTCGCCGTTGCTACGTCCGATACACAGACTGCTTGCAGGTAGTCGCCGAGGACGGTTTCGACCGCTCGCTCCCATCCGCTGTCGACAGCCAACGACTGGGCGACACGCGGACTGTCCGAGAGTCCCGACGCCTTGAGCCAGCGCTCGATGTGGTCGTCGCCCTGGCCCAGCGCCGCCTTCTGTACCGCTTCCAGCGATGCCAGTTTCGACTGTTCCGCCTGCAGGGCCGAACGGCGTTCATCGACCAGCTTGTTGAGCTTCGCGTCCTGCTTGCGCAGCTTCTGGATCTTGTCGCCGAGCTTCTTGATATGTTGGTCGAATTCCTCGATGGCCTGACGCTTTCGCGCCTCCTGTCTCGCAAGCTTGTCGAGCTTCCCCTGCAGATCATCCGGGCCGGTGTCATCCAGAGCTTCTTCCAGCTTCTTCTGCCGTTCCGCCAGACTTGTCAGTTTTGATTCGATTTCCGCGGTTCGCGTCTCCTCGATGTTGCAAATCTGCTGGGCCTCGTTCGACTTTTGCATGTGGACATCACGGCTTTCCTGCCACTCGGCCAAAGCCTGTTCGGCGTGTTGCAGGGACTCGAGGGATTTCTTCTCGCTTTCCCTCGCCTGTTCCAGCCCGGGCACGAGCTCGTTGAGCGACAGCTCCAGTTGCTCGATCTCACTCATATCCTGATTGATATGTCCGGCAATCTGCTTGGCTCCGGATATTGCCTGCTCGAGATCCGTCCGCTGGCGTTCACGCAACTCGTGTGCGTGCTCGATCGCCTGCTCCAGGCGCGCGATTTCCGAACCCGCCTTGTAGAAACGTGCCTGCACCTCATTGAATTCATCCGAACGATCGCTCTGCGCGGCGCGCAGTTGCTCGATATCGGCCTCGATTTTCCGCTGCTTCGCAATCTCGGCCTCGAGTGTGGTTTCCTGCTGGCTCAGAGTCTTCCGGGCCTCATTCGCGAGCTCGTCGAGTTCGCGAAGCCGCAATGCCAGCAGTTCGGCGCTGGTACGGCGCTCGTCATCTTTCAGGCGTTCGTATCGCCCTGCCATCTTGGCCTGGCGATTGAGGTGCTTTATTTGTTTCTCGACTTCTTCGAGAACGTCCATCAGGCGGTCGAGGTTCTCTTTCGTATGCCTGATTCGATTTGAGGTCTCGCGCCTGCGTTCCTTGTACTTGGATATGCCGGCCGCTTCCTCGAGAAACACACGCATGTCTTCCGGCTTCGCCTCGATCAAGCGTGAAATCATCCCCTGCTCGATAATGGAATAACTTCTCGGGCCGAGCCCGGTCCCGAGAAATACGCCGGTAATGTCCTTGCGGCGACATTTGGTGCCGTTCAGGTAATAGGTCGATAAGCCATCGCGTGAGACCTCGCGCCGAATCGCAATCTCGGCGTACTTGGCGTACTGGCCCTCGAGCGTTGTCTCGGAGTTATCGAACAGCAACTCAACCGACGCCGCACCAATCGGCTTGCGGGAACTCGAGCCGTTGAAAATGACGTCGGTGATCGAGTCCCCGCGCAACCGGCTCGCGGAACTCTCGCCCATGACCCAGCGGACGGCATCGATGACATTCGATTTGCCGCAACCATTCGGCCCGACAACGCCAACGAGGTTGCTCGGGAAGGGGATGGTGGTGGGATCTACGAATGATTTAAAGCCAGCAAGCTTTATCTTGCTTAATCGCATCAGGTGATGTGGTGCCCATAGCCCGGAAAATTCGGGCTAGTGTAATGTAATTGCGCCAATAAAACGATGGTCGCCGGATAAACACGTGCGACGCTGAGAGCCGCCACAGCAGCCAATTTCAGCGCCGCACCGCCCTCCTGAACGGCCCTCGTAGTGGTCCGTCCAGGGCACCATCGTGCCCCATCGAAACGTGCCCTCCCCGGGCAATCTGACGGCGTCCGCAGGCGATGCCAGAATGCCGCAAAGAAACCGGCAAGAGACCCTTCCATGTGGCGTTAACAGGTGTATAATCCCGCGCTTTTCGATCCGGCAGGAATTGCAGAATGCCCGCGAAAAAGACGGCCAGCAAAAAGCGGACAAAGACCCGTGCCACCAGGAAGAAGGCGGCATCGCGCAAGCCGGTCACCCGGAGGAAGTCGGCAGGCAAGAAGGGAAGAGTGGGCAGGAAGAAGTCGTCGGCGAAGAAAAAGAAATCATCGAAAAAGAAGGTGGTAGCCAGAAAGAAACCCGCCAAGAAGAAGGCTTCAGCCAGGAAGAAAGTTTCCCGGAAAAAGCCTGCCACCAAGAAAAGGAAAGTCGTCAGGAAAAAGGCAACCAGGAAAAAAGTCGGGAAAAAGAAAGCGGCGAAGAAAAAGGCCGCCAGCAGGAAGCGCACGGCGAAAAAAAAGCCGACCGCCAGAAAGGCACCCAGGAAGAAGCCGACGCCGAATAAAAAGCCGGCCCGGAAGAAGGCGGTGAACAGAAGGCCACGACGCAGAAGTGATCTGCTGTCAGGGCCGATTCACGGCATTGCCCCCTATGCGACGCGACGCGGCGAAGATTACATGAGCCCAAAGCAGCTCGAGCACTTCGAGGCAATCCTGAATTCCTGGAAGCGTGAACTCATGGATGAAGTGGACCGCACGGTTCATCACATGCAGGATGAAGCGGCCAATTTCCCGGACCCGAACGATCGCGCAACCCAGGAATCCGAGTTTGGACTCGAGCTCAGGACCCGGGACCGTGAACGGAAGTTATTACGTAAGATCGATGCGGCTCTGGCCCGTATCGAGGACGGCAGCTATGGCTTCTGTGATGAGACCGGCGAAGAGATCGGCCTGAAACGGCTGGAAGCCCGGCCCGTTGCGACCCTCTGCCTGGAAGCTCAGGAACGTCGGGAAATGGCAGAGCGCCAGTTCCGCGATCGGGACGACCGGTACCGTTGATACCGGGCTCGGGCGCTGACCGGGATGGCAGCTCTCGAGCCAGGTCCGTATGTCGGCCGGTTCGCGCCCTCGCCCACCGGACCGCTCCATTTCGGCTCTCTCCTTGCCGCCGTTGCAAGTTATCTGCAGGCAAGATCCCGATCCGGCAGGTGGCATGTACGGGTGGAGGACATCGACCCGCCAAGGCAACAGGAAGGCGCCATAGGGGAGATTCTGACCGCGCTCGAGCGGTACGGCTTCGAATGGGACGGGCCGGTTACCTTCCAGAGTGATAATGCAGACCGGCACCGCCGGGTTGTTGCCGACCTGCAGGCGGCCGGCAACGCCTATCCGTGCTCCTGCGCGCGCAGGGACCTGGCTTCGGCCAGGCGCGGCCCGCTCGGCAGCATCTATCCCGGGACCTGTCGCGACGGCTGTAAAGGCGATGCCCTGGCCATCCGCGTGCGCACGAGCAACGCGCCGGTCGGGTTTGTCGACGGGCTTCAGGGACCACAGTGTCAACAACTTGAATCGGAGTCCGGCGATTTCGTCATTCGGCGCCGCGACGGCCTGATCGCCTACCATCTGGCTATGGTTGTCGACGACTTCGACGACGGCATGACGGAAATCGTCAGGGGCATCGATCTCCTCGATTCCACGCCTCGCCAGATTTACCTGCAGCGCTTGCTCGACTTTCAAACACCGGCGTATTTACATATTCCGGTTGCCGAAAATGCCGACGGTCAGAAACTGAGCAAGCAGACTGGCGCTCCGGCGATATCTCTGGACAGGGTGAACCAGACCGTCGTCGATGCTCTCGAGGCGCTCGGCCAGCAGCCGCCGGCCGATCTTGCAGCCGGCTCGCTGGACGATGTGTGGGCCTGGTCGATCGAACACTGGAATCCCGGCGCCCTGGTCGGGCGGACTGCCATCACCGCGGCAGAAGGTGCTTTGGCTTGGGGCGAAAATGGGCTATCGTAGGCGCCATTCCGTCTTAGGGCCTGGTAGTAAGTACGTATTATCACTGGGAATTCAGGACCGCGCTTGCCGGGATCGCGGCGCAGGAATCGCGGAATCGCCAGCCCGTCTTGCTGCCAGACTTGATAGAGACAATTGATGAGTTCAGCTCGCATAATCAAGAAGTACCCGAATCGACGCCTGTACGATACCGAGGAAAGCCGGTACATCACGCTGGCGGACGTGAAGAACCTGGTCATCCGGAAGATCGATTTCCAGGTCGTCGACAAGAAATCCGGCGACGACATCACGCGGTCGATATTGCTGCAGGTCATCAGCGAGCAGGAGCAGCAAGGCGAAGCCATCATGAGCCGGGATTTCCTGTCTCAGGTAATCCGTTCATACGGCAATGTGATGCCGGGATTCATCGCCAACTATCTCGAGCAGAGCCTGAAGCTGTTTATGACGCAGCAACAGAACTTACGTGGGCATGTAAAACGCGTCGTCGGCGTCGACCCGATCGTCGCTGTTGCGGATGTTGCCGAGAAAAATTTCAGCCGCTGGAAGTCGTTGCAAGACGAGGTACTACGCCGCTTCTCGGGCGCTGGCCGGACTCGGGACACCGGCAGCGACGACCCTGTGTCAGAGGATCAGAAGAAGGTCGGATGACGGCCTTCCCGGACATAATGGCGATCCGAAGCCCGGTAAAATTCTGCTTGACAGCAGGGTGCCTGATGTCCTAGCTTGTGCGTTGCAACAGGGACACGCTCCCCCGCCCCCTGTTGCGAATGCCTGAAGGAGTTATCACTCCACGGCCGGCCCCCTGCGCAAGCGGGGGGCCTTTTTCGTTGAGCAGAAGACCCGGCCAGAATGACAGACGCCTTGAAGGACCGCCGAATCTGCCGCAGCCGGTTCCGCCCGGCGGGCTGGCTCAGGAACCGCCACGCTCGGACGATCTATCCAACCCTGCCGTGGGCCGGCGCGCCCTGGCCAGAGCGCCGCTCGGAAGATATCGAACTCCCCGACGGCGACGTCACGGTGGTCGACTGGCTGACCGGCGTGCCCGACCCCGGCCCGGACTCGCCGACTTTGATCGTGTTGCACGGACTGGAAGGCTCCGCAGAGTCTTCCTACGCAAGAATGCTCTTGCAGGCGGCAGCCGAGCGGGGCTGGCGCGCTGCCGTGCTCCATTTCAGGGACTGCGGCGACTACACAAATCGCCTGCCGAGGCGCTATCACGCCGGGGAGACCAACGATCTGCGGTTTTTTGTAGATCGGCTGCGCACCGAGGGGCATCGGGGGCCGATGATGGCGGCCGGCTATTCACTGGGTGGCAACGTGCTTCTGAAATACCTCGGTGAAAGCGGCGTGTCGACGCCCCTGCACGCGGCCGCCGCAGTCTGTGTGCCCTTGAATCTGGATCTATCGGCGCAGGCATTAACTAAAGGTTTTTCAAAAATTTATCAGAGGTACTTAATAAAACGTATGAAGAGTGCTGTACGCCGGAAATTCGACCCGTACACGGCGGCGTTCGATTGGCAGCGGGCGATGGCCGCGAAGACTTTTGCCGAGTTTGACGATGCCGTGACGGCGCCGTTGCACGGCTTTTCCGGTAAGACCGAATACTATGACCGCTGCAGCTCGATCGGTTATCTGAAAGGGATACAGCGACCGACGCTGATCATCAATTCCCTGGATGACCCGTTCATGTCTCCGGAGATCATTCCGGACGAGGACCAGCTATCCAATTGCGTCACGCTCGAGGTCAGCGAGCACGGCGGTCATGTCGGCTATATCAGTGGCGGCATGCCCTGGCGTCCGAAGTATTACCTGCCGCTGCGAATCACCGACTTTCTGGCATCGAATATCGCGGACGAGCAAGAGGCCGACCGCGCGCTGCCCGGCCTGTAAACGCATAAGACGACCGCGTCGACCCGCGCATGCGGAAACCCGAGGCGGCATAATCAGGAAAAGAGGAGCAAAACAATGATCAGCGGCGCCCACTCGGTTATCTTCAGCACGGATCCGGCTGCCGACAGAGCGTTCCTGCGCGATGTTTTCGGATTCCCACACGTCGATGCCGGCGGCGGCTGGCTCATCTTCGGCCTGCCCCCGGCCGAACTCGCGGTTCATCCGTCAGATACAAACGACGTGCACGGTTTTCACCTGATGTGTGAGGACATCAAAGAACTGGTTACACAATTGAATGATCTAAACGTCACCTGTAGTGAGGTCGAAGAGATGCCCTGGGGATTTCTGACGAATGTGTCGCTCCCTGGCGGCGGCACACTCAGCATCTATCAGCCGAAGCACGAACGGCCGGCGCCCCGGACTAGCTGTGGATTCCATAAACGTTGTTTATGCCGGGTATCCTGGTCACCGGTGCCCAGTTGTCTAGACTGCCATGGTGTCGATGTTCGTTGTAATGGCTCAAGTGGATCGGTCACACCGGGACGAGCGCAATACCGAGGTGCTCGACGCCATTCATGGCGCCACGATTATTTAGTTAAATTTGAGACCTGTCCGCTACTACTGACCGCCTGAACTTTCGCATAATTGGCCGATATGAATGCTTGGGCCAGTGTTTGCGGAGGTTGCTATGAGCGGTGCAATGCTGTGGATCTTACTGTCCGCAGGTAACGTAGCCCTGCTATGGCTGTGGCTTAACTACGTCATCAAGGTTTTGAGAGGACAGTGCCCACATTGTGGCAGATGATTGATTCTGTCGAAGGTGAGACTCTAAGGAATTCGCGTCCACTTTCGTTGTGGGCATTCGGAAGGGCCGGCCTGAGACTGATCCTAGTGATTGTTTTCGACCCGATGATCCTGCACGCGACAAGTGGGCGTGCTAGTTGGTTTCGTTGAAATCAATACTCCACGAGCCCCCACCCTTCCACTGTACGTACAACAATAATACTAACAATACCAGTGGACCGACGGGTTCGACCGGCTGCAAGGGAAAGAGCGACGGATAGTCTGTGACTACCTGCACATAGGCTGCGACAAGCATAATGACGGCGGCAACCGCTGCCCACAAATGTGCATGAATTCCGACTAACAATGTGATGCCGAGCACCATTTCAACGACCGGAACCGTGTAAAGACTCACTTCATACAGTGGGATATTTGCAGCAATGAGCTGTTCGGAAAAGGCTTCGCCCAAATAAGGAACAGCGACCTTCAGAATGCCGGCCATAAAGAACACCAAACCCAACAGGATCCGGATTATGCCGGCTGACTTGTTGTTAGCGGTGTTTGGCAGCTGATCGAACATTTGTCGGCAGTTTACAGCCTCGGCAGCTAATCAAAGCCTGCCGCGTCACTGCCCGACCCGGTGCTCAGCTATCTGGGGGAGCGAGTCCCTTGCTATGCCGCCTCGACCTCTTTCATGCTGAGGCGTACCCTGCCCTGTCGGTCGACTTCGAGGACTTTGACCTGA
>JBHIDG010000095.1:0-10091 GCA_046760025.1 Woeseia sp.
GTTCGTCAGCGGACCGGCAGGGGTTCATGCAGCCGTGAACTCCGCGACGGGCGGCATCAATGGCATCAATAATGGCACGCTGGTCGGTGGCGACGGAACGGGAACCGCGCAGATCCAGATCAACTCCGTGCAGCTGGCGCTGGTCAAGGAAGCGCGCGACCTCGCAGGTACTGTATTGGCCCCCGGGGCGAACGTTGCGCAGAACCAGCAAATTTACTTCGTCCTGTACGTCGACAACCTGACCGACTTCCTGGCCCGTGGATTTACGATCGAAGACGCGATCGACGAAGCCCAGTTTACTTACATTGCCAACAGCCTCGAGACGACCTCGGTGCCGAGCGGCGCCGATGCGGCAACCCGCTGGGCCGGCATCTGGACACCGGTGTCCGATGCCGTCGGTGCGCCGGACGACGAGGCATCGGTCGTAGATACGGGCGGACCGGCAGGCCTCGATCACCTGGCTGTCGGCGACGTGACCGGGCAGCTGAACCTGCCACTGCAAATTCCCGCTCAGACGCAGTGGGCAATCCGATTCAGGGTGACGGTGAACTGATGCGCCGCCTCATCCGACATCTTATTTTCATCGCCGGCGCGACCGTGCTGCTGCCGGCCATCGCGCTTGCGCAGGTGATTTCTAACTCCGCGACCGGCGAGCTGAATGCACTGAGCCTCGACCTGTCGCAGGCGACCGTAACGCTCAACAGAACCACTCTTGTAGATCCGAACAACTCCACCGTGACCGTGGATCCGCCAATCGTCATGGCTGACGGAATTGCCTTCAGCACGATCACGGTAACCTTGCGCGACGGCAACAATCTGCCGATCGCGGGTCGGGTCGTGTCCCTGGCATCGAGTCGCGGTGCACTCGACGTGGTGACCCAACCGCTCAATCCGACCGATGCGAATGGCGTGACGACCGGCGAGATTCGCTCGACCACCAACGGCGCGACACAGATCATGGCAACAGATGTCGCCAGCGGCGTGTTGCTCAATGATCAGCCGCAGGTCCTGTTCACCTTCGGCGAGGTCCTGCAACTGACCAAGACCGTCAGCCCGGACAGAGCAACGGTCGGGGACGTCGTCACCTATTCGGTGGCCATCGCCAACACGACCACCAATACCCTCAGCATGGTGCGCATCCTCGATGAGGCGTCACCGGTGCTTACCTATCTGCCCGGGACGGCGCGCCTCGACGGGACCGCGATCCCTGATCCGCTGCCGGGACCGCCGATGGAGTTCGATGTCGGTGATATCGATCCGCTGGCGGATGCCAACGGCAACGGCGTTGCCGACCCCGGCGAGGGCGGCTATCACATCCTGTCGTACAGCATGATCGTCGGTGCCGGGGCCCGGGTCGGCAGCTACGGCAACCTCGCCGTGGCGGTCGATGTCTGCGATAGCTGCACGCTATCGACCCCTGTCAGCGTCGATCTCGAGATTACCGCCGACCCCATCTTCGACCTCGGCACGGTCATCGGCAAAGTCTTCCATGACGTCGACGCTGACGGCCGGCAGGACCGCGGCGAAACCGGTATCAGCGGTGCGATGGTGGCGCTGGACAGCGGCACGTACGTCCTGACCGATGCGCACGGGCGCTATCACTTCCCGGCGATTAAACCGGGACAACGCATGGTCAAACTGAATATTCACAGCATCGCCGGCAATGCCCGGGCCGTGGGCGGCGACAAGAAGGTCCTGAGCGTGACACCCGGCCTGCTCGCGACAGCCACCTTCGCCGTCACCTACGGTTTCGAGACGGAAGAGATCGGCCGCGACGGTGAGTTCGGTGCTGGCCTCGAAAGTTTCGCCGACAAACTGCCGGACCGGATCTCGGGCAGCCCGAGCAACCTGAGTGCGGTCGTCAACGGCATACCGCTGGCGTTCGCGGGTGTGAATGTCACGCTGCTGGATGCCGACGCCAACGACATCATTCACATGGCCGAAGTCGGCAAGGTCGAGCCGATGCGTTTCGTGCTCGACAGCAACGTTCCGGGCCGCATTGTCGACCGATGGACGCTCAGGATCTGGCGCGATGAAGAAGCAGTCGTCAAGAGCATTACCGGCCAGGGTGAGTTGCCGGATCAGATTGGCTGGGACGACATCGAGGAGATAAAGAATCTCCTGCAGCCCGGCTTCGTGTACTTCTATCAACTCGAAATCGAGGAACCGAACATGCGGGCGACCAGCAGCCGCGGCATGTTCGGCGTCAATCGCGACACTGCTGTCATGTTGAGACTCAGCGGCGGGGCATTCGTGGTTGGCTCCGCGGTATTGACCGGTCAGGCAATGAACCTGCTTGGCGAAACCGCCGAGATCATGCGCACGCATCCGGACGAGGTCGTGCAAATCCACGGTCACACGGACTCGAGCGGTTCGAGCGAATACAACCAGCGGCTATCGGAACAACGCGCGAAGGCCGCGTTCGATTACCTCGTCAAATTCGAGGACATTTCCCCGAACCGTTTCGTCGTCAGGGGTTTCGGCGAAGACCAACCGATTGCCAGCAACGATTCCGAGGCGGGCAGGCGGATGAACCGCAGGGTCGAAATCGTCGGCGAGTTGACGGAGGTCGAAAGATCGCGCCTGTACGCAACGCAGACCAACGCACTGCGTGCCGTCATGAACGGCGAGACCATGGAGCTCGGAACGCACGGCCAGTTTAGTGATGTGATCGACGGGCCCGGCATGGATATGGTCGACCTGCAGCTGACAGACGAGATCGGCCGCGGCATCGACACCACGATCGCGTTGCCGCTGTTGCAGGTGATGAAGCCTGCCGGCGCGGAGTTCCGTCCATTCGCCGCAGGCCAATCCTGGACACGCGAGGCCGGCCTCGTGCCACCCGACCTCAGCTACGACTATCGCCTGATCGGCAGGACCGATATTGGGAACTACGTCGAGCTCGACAGACGGCCGCTCGAAGTCGACGAGAGCGGGCGGTTCGAGTCGCAGCTGACCCTGACAGCGGGACGAAACGCGTTCGTACTCAGTGCGAGAAACGCGAAGGGATTCGTGCGCTATGCCAACGTGCAGATCACGGTCAAGACCAATAACGACGGTGTGCCGATCGTCGCCGTGGAACCGATTCCCAAACTGGTGCTGCAATTGCCGCCGAAGGGCGTGCCCATGCGCAGCGCCAACCTGGTCGTGCCCGGTTATACGGATCCCGGCAATATGGTCAGGATCAACGGCCAGCCAGTTGAGGTCGACCAGACCGGTCACTTCTTTACGCGCATGCCGCTCGATCCCGGCATCAACACCATCGTCACTGTCGTTACCGACAGCGACGGATTCACCGGTGGCATAACCCGAGATATCGAATACGCCGGTGACGCCCTGTTCATCATGGCCCTGGCCGACGGCAAAGTCAGTCAGATCCGGCGCGAAGGCAATCTGCAGGCGGCCGGCGCCGATCGAGACGATGAGGTCAGGACCGACGGTCGGGTCGCGCTTTATCTCAAGGGCACCGTGCGCGGCAGGTACCTGATTTCGGCAGCATTCGACTCCGGTTCCAGCGAGATCGGCGAACTCTTCAGCGAGCTGGATGCGATCGAGAACGAGCGGCTGATCACGAACATCGACCCGGACACGATCTATCCGGTCTATGGCGACGACAGCACGCTGGTCTATGACACCGAGTCCCAGGGCAAGCTCTATCTCGGCCTGGAAGGCGAACAGCTGAACGCCGTCGTGGGCAATTACAAGCTGAACTTCACCGACACCGAACTCACTGCATATCAACGCACCCTGTATGGGACCCATGCCGGATGGCATTCAAAGGCTAGGACGATCGACAACGAGTCCGTAACGGAAGCCGAGGTCTTCGTCGCGCAGGTCGACCAGGTGCCCGTGCGCGACCAGATAGTGGCGACCGGCGGCTCGCTGTATTTCCTGAGTCAGACCGACATCATCGAAGGCAGCGAACAGGTGTCGCTGCTGGTGCACGACCAGCGCACCGGCTTGCTGCTGCAACGCATCAGTCAGCAGCGCAAAGTGGATTACGACATCAAGTACAGGGAAGGGCGCATCTGGTTTACGCGGCCGATCTCGACGGTCATTTCCGACGGCACGCTGATCGGATCCAATCTGCTCGCCGGCAACCCGGTAACGATCCAGGTCGATTACGAGACCCGTGTCGACGGCCTCGAAGCCGGCATCAGCGGCGGCCGGTTCAAACAGCGCCTGGCCAATGGGCGGTTCAGCATCGGCGGCCTGCACGTCGAGGACGACGGTGGATCCGGCCCATACACGCTCGATGGCGTGGACGTGGAAATCAAACTCGAGACGGCGCGAATCGTCGCGGAGTACGCGCAATCCGAAGGCACCGATTCCATGGTGTTTCGGAGCGTCGACGGCGGTCTGCAGTTCTCCCCGGTGTCGGCAGGCGCGGCGCAGGACGGCGCGGCCTACAAGCTGGCGGCCGAGTTCGACGCAGGTGCCTGGTTCGGCTCACCGGGACGCCTGCTCGGCAGCGCGTACTACAAGGAGTTGGATGCCGGGTTCATCGCCAACGGCAACTTCGCGCTCGCCGACAACCGCCAGTACGGTGCCGTGCTCAATTACAAACTGAACGATCTGAACTCCGTGCTGCTGCGCGTCGACGACCAACTGCAGGGGCAGACCACGTCGTCTACGCAGACGACGCTGAACTGGCGCCACATACGCGACCGGCTCGTGCTCGAGGGCGAATACCTCGATCGGCAGGTCGACGGTACGACTGCAAGCGGATCCGCCGCGGCATTACGCGCCCAGTATGCATGGACCAACAGTCTGACTGCGTCACTGGAACACCAGCAATCGATTTCCGGCGCTGCCGGTACACAGTCGGCCGCGGGTCTCGAATACGCGTTCAAGCAGAAGTTCCGGCTATCCGGGCGCG
This sequence comes from Woeseia sp., assembly GCA_046760025.1. Lineage (GTDB taxonomy): Bacteria > Pseudomonadota > Gammaproteobacteria > Steroidobacterales > Woeseiaceae > JACZWL01. The sequence goes on from JBHIDG010000095.1 coordinate 4,880, forward strand.
TGGTCACGGGGCCGGACGGCGAAGCCTTCCAGGGCGGCGCCAGTTGGGACACGTCCTTCGGCAGGCTCTACGCCCGCCAGCAGCTGACCGGACCGGAATCATCCGATAATTCCGCCAGCACCGTTCTCGGCGCCGAGGCGCCGTTCGGAGCCGGCGGCACTGTCTATACCGAATACCAGTGGGATCGCAGCGGCGAGAGACGCGGGCTGCGCTCGATCACCGGTATCAGGCGCGACTGGTCGATGACAAGAGGCTTGTCGTTGCTGCTGTCCGGCGAGCAGACGACCCTGCAGGCGCCCGGCGGCACCGAGAACAAACTCAATGCACTCGTCGGCGGCGCCAGCTTCGATCGCAAGGGCCTCAAGCTCAGTACCAGAAACGAATGGCGTCGCCAGCGCGGACTGACATCGCTCGATCAGTTCCTCACCCTGAATCACGGCGAGCTGAAACTGCCGTCCGGATTCACCCTGCTTGGCGAGTATCGTCAGAGCAAGTCGGACGATCTGATGCAACCGGACCAGTCGACGGATTTCCAGGAAGCAAGTGTGGGGTTTGCAGTCCGGCCGATCGAGCACGATCGCTGGAACGTTTTGTTCAAGCTGTCACGGCTTGACAGCGATGCGACGCCGGCGCAGGTCGATACCCGCTACGATGACAGCACTGCCGACCTCGTCTCGACCGACTGGTCCGTGCAGTTGCACAGGAACATCGAGTGGGTCGGTAAACAGGCATTCAGGAAGAAGCTGACCGAGCCTGCAGGGCTTGCGGGCATAGAGACCAACACCAGCCTGAGCATTCAGCGGCTCAACTTCGAGATACCCTGGAACCTCTCGATCGGCACCGAGTACCGTCGGCTGTATCAGAAAGAAGCCGACGACCAGCGCTCCGGTTTCCTGGGCGAGCTGATGTGGAACCGCTTCGAACACGTCGGGCTCGGACTGGGCTACAACTTCACCGATTTTTCGAGCGACCTGCGATTTGACAGCGATTACTCGGAATACGGCTGGTTCCTCCGTATCCAGGGCAGGTACTAGGCTATGTCGACGATGACGATCAACGAGACAGATCAGGTGCCTGACGAGCGGGACGGCAGCGACGAAGAGCGCCGCCGGTCGAGGTTCGTCCTGCTTTCCGAGGCGGGGATGGTCGCCGCCTGCGTCCTCGTCTTTTTCGGATTTCTGACGATGCTGATCAAGGCGATCTTTCCGTATGGAACGTCACTGATTATCGAGCCGGACGCTGACGACGGGATTACCGCTGTTGCTGGCGGCGAGGTCGAGCTCGGCATCAATGCCGAGTACGGGACGGTCGACGACCTTTTTGCGGGCGAGATTCTCAAGATTCAACGCCGCGTGCAGCACCGCAGCTCGAATGCCCTGACTTGGACCGACGCGAGTGTCGGTGACAAGGTCGTCCGCAAGGACGCCGTGCAGACCTTCGCCCGATCGACGGCAGTGGTGGAGGTCAACCGCAGCAGCCAGCTGACGATGGGGGAGAATTCCCTGATCGTTTTCGATCAGCAGGAGGCCGACCCGTTCCTGAGCGACCAGACTTCGGTGCTGCTCATGGTCGACGGCGAGTTGTCGGGCAAGCTCTCGGGCGCTGACAAGTCACGATTCCGCTTCGGCGTCAACCTGCCGAACAGCGATGTCGCGCTGCAGCCCCGAAGAGCCGGCGACGATGTCGAGTTTTTGATATCCGTTAACGATGATCAGTCCACCACGGTCAATATCCATGAAGGTACGGCACAGATCGTGGGCAGCGACGGCAAGCTGAAGACGATCGGCGATCAGCAGTCGATCACGATCGATCCGACCGGATCGAAAGTCTCGGTGACCGACCTGTCACATGCGCCGAAGGTAACTGGCCCGGCGCACGACACGGCGGTGACCTACCGCAACGTGCCGGAGAAAATACAATTTGCATGGAATGCAGTCGCCGATGCCGATCGCTACCACATCGTCATCGCGCGCGATCCCGGGTTTTCCGATCGCGTCGTTGACGACGATGTCATCGGCACGTCCTTCACGCACGGGGCGCTCGGTCCGGGAACCTATTACTGGCATGTCCGCAGCCGGGTCGGCTGGTCACAGAGTGAACGCAGCGCCGTACGGCGGTTGCAGGTTCGACAGGATCTCGATCCGCCGATGCTGGAAGTCGATCCACCACCCGAATCGATCCAGGCGGGCACATGGCGCCTGCACGGACGCACCGATTCGGATGCAACAGTTTTCATAGATGAGACTCCCGTCGAGCACATCGGCGGCCAAATCGATCATCCTGTCGAATTGAACCCGGGCGCCAATGTCATCGTGGTGAAGGCTGTCGACGGGGTTGGAAACCTGAGCTATGCGCCACTGTTAGTTAACGCGAAGTGATACCACCATGAACATATTCTCATTCCCGATCCGACTGAAGGTTCTCGTAACCGTACTGGTAATCATCATGTTGGTCGTTGGGGTAATCACGGCGACGATGGCTAATCTGTTCCATGAGGACAAGACGGCTTATGTGCGGGACTTCAGCTCTGCCGTAACGAGCAACATGCAGGCCCAGGTCGAGACCATACTGGCGAGTCACCTGAGTGCGACAAGGGTGCTATCCGAAGTGCTTTTTGCTGACTATATCGATCCGGTCGCAAAGCAGCAGCTCGCCAGGCCGATATTCGTCGCGTATCCGGATCTGCTTGCCCTGGTCACAACCAGCGCCGATGGCGAGCCGGTATCGCTTTACAACAATGCCGCCCTTCGAACTGCGGGCATCGAGCCGGCCGAGGTCGTGGCCCTGTCATCTCGCGCCGAGTCGCAGGAGCAGGGAGTCGTGCAGGTCCACAGAGTCCTCGGTGACACCGGCGCCATCAGCCTGACACTCGGTCACCGGCTGGCCGATGACGAGGACGAGCAGCCTGTCGTTGCGGTCATATCGTCCGCAGACCTTTCTCAGATTTTGCGCCGTGGCCGACCGTTCGATTCGGTGTTGCTCGATACCGGGCGTCAGCCGCTCGTATCTCTCGGCGACACCGGGGCCGCGCTGCCATGGGCCAGGCAGGCCCTGGAGAACTTCAAGGAAGTGGGGACGAGCGGCGTATTCGAGTATTCGGCAGACGGTCACGACTACGTTGCGGGTGTCGCCAAAACCTCCATCGGCAATGTGATTGTCGTTACCCGCATATCAGCGACCGCCGCGTACCTGACCGCAAGGCAGCTTCTCGACGATCTCGTGTTCATAGGGCTGGTGATCGTCCTCCTTGCCGCCGTCTTCGGCGTGGTCGTGTCACGCCGGATCACGGGACCGCTGGAGCGGCTGTCGAAAGCCGTGCGCAAAATTGCCAAGGGAAACTTCGACGTCAACGTCGCGATCGCTTCGGCCGACGAAATCGGCGAGTTGTCTACTTCATTCAATGACATGGCCGGCGAACTCAAGGAGCGGGAGGCGTCTTTGAAGAAAGCGCAGCATGCCCTCATTCAATCCGAGAAAATGGCGGCGGTCGGCACGCTCAGTGCCGGACTTGCTCACGAGGTCAAGAACCCGCTGTCTGCTGTACTCGGCTACGCCCAGCTGTCCAAGCGCAAACTGGAGCAACCGGAAGCGATCAGGGAACACCTGGACACGATCGAGACCGAGACCCGGCGCTGTAACGAGATCATCGGCAACCTCATGCAGTTCTCGCGTCAGGAGAAAGGTGAACATAGCGACATCTCTGTCAACGATGTCATCACGAAATCGATCGCGATCGTCGATCACCAGCTCTCGTTGAAAAACGTCAGCGTGAGCTTTGATCTCAACAATGAAATTCCCACCATATCGGGCAATGCCAACCAGTTACAGCAGGTGCTCATGAACCTGATGATCAATGCACAGCAGGCCATGGGCGATGACGGCGGCACGGTCGACGTGCGAACCTTTGTCGACGGTGACTCGGCAGTGATTACGGTATCGGATACCGGTCCGGGCATCGACGAGGACGTCGCTCAAAAAATCTTCGAACCGTTTTACACTACCAAACCGGCGGGCCAGGGTACCGGACTGGGCCTTTCGGTTACCTACGGCATCATTCAGGATCACGGCGGCGATATCTCGGTCGAGCGCGCCGGGAAAGGCGGCGCAAAATTCGTGATCAGGCTGCCGCTCGACCTTGAAGGAACTGTCGCTTTGGAGCAAGCATCATGAATATCTTAGTTGCAGATGACGAAGTCGCCATCCGTAAACTGGTAGGCGAACTTCTCGAGGCTGAAGGCCACGAGGTTACCCTGGCAGAGGACGGTCAGGACGCGCTCGAAAAATTCAAGCGATCCTGGCACGAGATCGTATTCAGCGATATTCGAATGCCGAAATTGAACGGCATCGAACTGTTGGGCGAGGTAAAGGAGATCAATGCGAATACGCAGTTCGTCATCATGACGAGCCACGCATCCATCGACAACTCCATCGACGCGCTCAAGAAAGGCGCTTTCGACTATATCCTGAAGCCCTTCGCAGATCTCGACATTGTCGTCGATGTGGCGAACCGCGCTATCGAAAACCTGTCGGGTATACGCCGACAGCAATACCTGCTCAATACCCTGGCCCGGCAGAATCAGGAGCTCGACAGTCTGAACAAGGAATTCCGGGAGATGGCGATCCGGGACGGCCTGACGGGACTTTTCAATCACAGGCACGCGCAGCAACGGCTGGACGAAGAGTTCGAGCGTGCGAAGACGTTCGATCGTGAATTCTCGGTGTTGTTCATGGACCTGGACCACTTCAAATTCTATAACGACACGCACGGGCACCAGGCGGGTGACGAGATACTGGAAATCCTGGCCAGCCTGATGCTGGAAGTAGTCCGGGAGCTGGACACCCTGGCACGTTGGGGAGGCGAAGAATTCATCGTTATCGCGCCCGAAACAGATCGGGAAGAGGCATGCAAACTCGCCGAAAAAATAAGGGCAGCCGTCATGGGGCATTCTTTTCCGCATGCGGGAGAACAACCGCTCGGCACGGTTTCATTGAGTATCGGCGTCGCTTCGAGGTCCGAAGGGGTCGAGAGCTCGGAGCAACTGCTGCGCCTCGCCGATGATGCGGTCTACTTTGCCAAGGATACCGGCAGAAACCGCACGGTCTTCTGTAGCTCACCGAAAGAAATGCATAAAGTGGCATAAGTCGGCCGGTACGAGAAAAACGGGGCCGAACCGCTAGTTCACTTAATATGAACTAGCGGTTCGGCCCCGTT
>JBHIDG010000096.1:0-10080 GCA_046760025.1 Woeseia sp.
CTCGCCGGCCGAGAAGTTTAATGAATGTGTTGCGTCGACCGGTTGAATCCGCACTGCACATCTGTCGGTGCAGTGGACAGGTAATCGATCCGAGTGGGTGAGTCGGCCACCAGCATGAGACCGCTCGCCCAGATATGCAGGAGGCCCCACAGGGCATAAGCGATCGCGCCGACTTTTGGTGCCCAGCGTTTCAATCTGATTGCGCTCGCGCGTGCATCGTGGTCACGAGGAGAGCGACCGCCGCCGCGAGCAATATCGGCGATGAGATGACGCCGGGTGCGAGAATTCCCCGGTAAAGAGATGCGCCGATATGCCCCAGGCCGTTGAGAATCATAATGATAGACAGGACATGAGACAGATATCTCAGCGGTTGTCGACCGGCGAATACGAGCGGAGTCAAAACAGCAGGATTAGCACGGCGACGATGAGGCCACTCAACCATCCGGAAAATGTGAACGCAGGCAGCGGCACGAACGAGTACGATTCACGCAGTCCCAGGACAATGGAGTTGTACAGCGGCAAGAATCTGGTAAGTGCCTCGTCGGTAACGTGCAGAGCCAGTGCAAATGCCATACCCAGCCACGCGATCCCCCATCACTTGTGAAGGATCGTTGTGCTTTTGAATAGCGGTTTGTCGGAAGTCACTTGATGTAATAGCCGGCAACCCGCCATGTATCGTCGTCATCCTTCATCGCCGTCACCGTTTCGACGGCCGACCCCTTATTCCCGAAAGATGTGTTGAACTGAAGCACGACATACTCGCCGTCCGGGGCGCCGGGCAGCGTCAGGGCAAAGCTAGACGATGCAATCTCCCGAGAGTTCAGCTGACCAAGCGGTGCCCGCACTGCCGTCATCGACCGCACCCAGTCGGCCCGTGAAACGGCCGCTCGAAAATTCGAAGCCGCGCGCACCCAACTCTCTTCATAATTGCCAAGATCAGTCAAAGACAACCAGGACAGCGTCGCCTCTTTCGCTATCGCAATGGCCTCGTCATTGTCGGCCCGCGCCAATGTCATGGCCAGGACGAGTAATACGGCGAACGTGCCGATCCGTCTCATAATGTCCCCCTTGCCAGCGATCACTCTACGGCAAAATGGACGTACCGGTAAACCCAGGGCCCGGGAATCCGCACCGTTCAATGCTGACTGCTGCCCGCACGTACCAGCCGAATTGCCCAAATGCACAAAAACAATGCCAATGCCACGGCGATCAACGATGGCCACATCGGCACGTTCACGGGGGCGACTTGAACGGGAATCTGAAAGAGCAATCGCGCCAGCTGGCCAATCGCAATCAATCCAAACAGAATACCGGTGACCAATAGATAAGCTTTGTCGTTCATTTTGATAGACCCCACGGCAGGCCGCATCCAGTGTTTCTTTTGCGCCAATGTAGCATTCCACACAATTCGGATTTACCCGTACTATCAGGAAGAGTCACTCATCATGCGAGCACCCGGTGACGCTACTACCAGGCTGGCACGCAGGCCCTTCTTCGCGTCCGCTCACGAATCCCAGACACACGGTATCGAAGCCTGACGTCGGGACCAACGAATGCATACATCGTCAATGCGTTCAACTGTAATCTCAGCATTCCCAATTTCACCGTACGTCAAAACCGCACGAAGCGCAGCCATTTGTCAGTTGCCACTCTTGCTCTCACTCACGCATACAGCCAAACCATCCGGATCCAAATACTGAGCAATGCGAGCACCGAATATTTCTTTTGGGGCTTGCACGCAGGTAGCGCCTCTTTCGATAACCTGAGAATGAAATACCGCCAGATCTTCCACCAATATTCCCGGTCGCCACTCTCCTGGTGCGGATAATTCCTGACCAGTTTCGATTTGACCAGCAACCTTTGCTTTATGTAGAGCCAAGATCGCCCCCGTGGTTGATAATTCAGTCCACTCCGGCGTTTTAAACTTAAGGGGCAGACCAAAAACGTCTCGATAAAACCCCACCGAACGATCCATGTCGGAAACAAATACGATCACGTAGTTTAGTCGCATCTCGGAATCCACCGCGAGGTCGTCGTGGCACCTAATGATTTAGCTCACTGGCAACTGAACGTAAGCTGCGATTCTTACCACTACGGGACGCGTCGCCGCGGCTAATTGGCCACCACGGCAACTTTCTATACGGGAATTATTCACCAGTCTTGAATTTTGGCCACTGATTATAATCAATGGCAGGGTCATTCGACTTCAACTTTTCGATGAATTCGATTTCCTTGCCGACGTACTTCGGATTCGTCAGTCGTCTCAGACTCCCACAGGACCTCCTTCCGGATCGAAAAGTCACGCCTTTCCTCCGGTGTAAAGTCACGTTCTATGAGTTTGCTATCAGCACTGCCATAGTAGTTGAGAGTATTCGTCAAATCTTTCCCCACGTATATCTTTCCGTTCGGGTAGGTGATTTTATAGGTAACCTTCATCTCTTGGCAGAAGCGAAAATCGTGGGTTGTACTCAATTGGCATCTAACGGTTTCGCTAACTTGTGCCAAGTATCTGGCGCGAAGCTTGCCCTTGCAAGCTTCATCAAAGATGCTGTCCGGCGGCAAGCCCGGCGATTTGTTAGGCGGCGTGTACGTCAACCAGCTCACTTTGAGAGGTTGGCTGTGGCACCGGCTCCCCAGACTTCTTGAGACCTTCGATGTGAAATTCGATCGCTTCCTGAATCAGCGTAACGACTTCCTTGCGAGTTTTGGCAGCGGCAACGCACCCGGGCAAATCGGGTACGTAAGCCCCAAATCCATTGTCACTCTTTTCCACAACCACAAGATATTTCATAGCCGCTATTTTAGACCAGCTTGCTTCAGAATGTTGTTGAGTGTACCTGGCGGAATATCAATGCCTGGTTGGCCGGATACGGTAACGGTACCCGGCTTCGTCGGATGCTTGAATTGAAGAATATACACTTCAAGCAAAGAAGGATATCGGTCATGCCGGAGTCTCCCCGCCTGCTCGATCAGGTACGCCATGCTATTCGGAGCAGCCTGATAAACCCGGTTTAGCCAGATCAGAACAGTGCTCGCACGAGGAGCAGGAAACCGAATGCGGCGATGGGAACGCCTATTGGTGCCGCGATGACGCTCAGTGTGATGGCGACCCCGGCGGCCGTTAGTGCGAGGCCGATCAATGCACAGATGATGCGGCCGGTGATGTTGAGGATGAGTGACATGAGGCGCCAGACGGCCTGGAAGGGCCAGACGATCCAGGGGACTCATTTTTCCTCATTGTCTGACATGTTGGGCTGTTCTCTGCTTGATGTTGCCTGGTTCCGAGTGGTCTATTTCGGAACCCGCCGGCCCTAGCCGAGCCTGCGGATGCCGACGGCGTATCTGATCTCTTCGAGGAACGGAATCGAGATCTTTCTCGCTTTCTCGGCACCTTTTTTTAGTTCCTGTTCGACGATGCCCGGGTCATCCATGAGGCGTTGATATTCCTCTCGTGCGGGTTTGATGTGGTCGTTGATGTAGTCGAAGAGGATCTGTTTCATGTCGGCCCAGGAAATACCCTCGGCATATCTCTTCTCGATGTCTTGAACTTCGTGCTCTGTAGCGAATGCCTTGTATATGTCATACAGGGTCGAGTCTTCGGTGTCTTTGGGTTCGCCTGGCTCGAGGCTGTTGGTCTTGATCTTCATGATGAGCTTGCGCAGGCCTTTTTCGTTCTCGAAGAGCGGGATGATGTTCTTGTAGCTCTTGCTCATCTTCCGGCCATCCAGGCCTTTGAGGACGGCGGTGTTATCGTCGATGGCTGCCTCGGGCACGACCAGCAGTTCTCCGTAGTGATGGTTGAAGCGTTGCGCGATGTCGCGTGTCATCTCGACGTGCTGCTTCTGGTCGCGGCCGACCGGCACCTTGGTGCTCTTGAACATCAGGATGTCTGCCGCCATCAGGATCGGATAGCTGTATAGCGCCATGTTGATGCCCTTGTCGGGATCCCTGCTGCCGCTTTCCTCGTTCGCCTGCACAATCGCTTTATAGGAATGCGCCCGGTTCATGAGGCCCTTGGCTGTCATGCTGGTCAGAATCCAGGTCAGCTCCGTAACCTCCGGTATATCGGACTGTCGGTAGAACATGGCGTTGTCCGTGTCCAGGCCGAGGGCCAGCCAGGCGGCCGCTATCTCCATTGTCGAGCGATTAATTCTCTTCGGGTCTCCTGCTTTGGCCAATGCGTGCAGGTCCGCGAGGAAATAGTAGTTCTTGTTCCGGGAATCCTTGCTCGCCGCGATGCCGGGGCGGATGGCGCCGACATAATTGCCGATATGGGGCGTCCCGGTGGTCGTGATTCCGGTGAGATAGATGTCCTGCTTCATCAAGCTGATCGCCTGTGCTCAGTAACCGGCTGCCTGGCCGTCCTTGCGGGACTCGGATGCACCGTAATAGACGCCCTGCGCGGCGTCCAGTCTGATGGCCTGGTAGCCGCCGTAGATGCCGACATCGGATGAAACGGTGTGGCCCATGGCGCGAAGCGCCTCCCGGGTCTCGTCCGAGAAACCGCTCTCGAGGTAAACGGTACCGCCGTCTGTCATTACTTCATCGGTCGGCTGCGAGGAACCCCGGTGGCGTATACGCGCCGCATCCCCGGCTTCCTGCAGGTTCATGCCGAAGTCGATCATGTTGACGACGATCTGTGCGTGGCCCTGCGGCTGCATGGCACCGCCCATCAGTCCGAAACTCATCCAGGGTTGGCCGTCTTTCATGATGAATGCAGGGATAATCGTATGGAAAGGCCGCTTGCCCGGTTCGATGACGTTGGCGTGTCCCTCGACCAGACTGAACAACTCGCCGCGATCCTGCAGGATGAAACCCAGGTCTCCCGGCGTCGTGCCGGAGCCGAGACCGCCGTAATTACTCTGAATCAGAGAGACCATGTTGCCGTCCTTGTCCGCCACGGTCAGGTAGATCGTATCGCCGGCTTCCAGCAGAGCGTCGCCGGCAGGGTAACTCATTGCCGCTTTGTTTTTGGCGATCAGCTCGCGGCGCTCGTCGGCGTAATCCTTGGAGATCAGTCGCTCGACGGGGACGTCGGCAAAGTCCATGTCGGCGTAGAATTTTGCACGGTCCTCATAGACGAGTTTCTTCGCTTCGACGAAAGTATGAATGTACTCGGCACTGCCGAACCCCATGCTCTTGAGATCGAAGCCTTCGAGCAGGTTCAGCAATTGCAATGCCGCGATACCCTGCCCGTTGGGCGGCAGCTCGTAGATGTCATAGCCGCGGTAGTTTGTCGACACGGGTGCAACCCATTCCGATTTATGTGCCGCGAGGTCTTCGTAACGGAGAAAGCCGCCATGTTCGGTCATGTAGGAGTCTATCTTTCGCGCGATCTCCCCTTTGTAGAAGGCATCGCGACCCCCGTTGGCGAGCGTCTGATAGGTCATTGCCAGGCGGGGATTCTTGAATACCTCCCCTTTCTTGGGCGCTGTGCCCCCGGGCATGAAGGTGTCGGCGAACCCGGGGTAGCCTTTGAGTCGTTCGGCGCCCGACGCCCACGCGAGCGCGATATACTCCGACACCGGGAACCCTTCTTCGGCATAGGCGATTGCCGGCGCCAGCAGATCTTTCATCGGCAAGCGGCCGTATCGCGCATGCAACTCGAACCAGCCGTCGACTGCGCCGGGGACGCTGACGGGCAGCGGTCCCTTCGGACCGATGTGGGTCAGACCCTTCTCCGTGAAATATTCGAGCGTCAGCGACCGAGGAGATCGCCCGGAGGCGTTGAGCCCGGTCAGTTCTTTCCTGTCGGCGTCCCAGACGATGGCGAACAGGTCACCGCCGATGCCACAACCCGTCGGTTCGACGAGACCGAGCGCTGCGTTTGCGGCGATGGCCGCATCGACGGCGCTGCCGCCGGCTTTCAGAATATCCAGGGCAATCTGCGTAGCAAGTGGCTGGCTCGTCGCTGCCATTGCGTGCGGCGCGATGACTTCCGACCTGGACGCAAACGGTTGGCCGGACACGCGGTCGAAGCCCTGTGCCGATGCGGACTGACTAGCCATCACGATCATCGCCAAAACAGCGGATCGACTGTAGTTGTTTTTCATGCATATCTCCGGGCCACACTGGAAAACCTCGAATGATGCCTAGATTGCCCGGGGATTGAAACTGTGTCCGGGCCGTGTCGGTCGGCGATTCCGCGTAAGGGTACAGGCTCGCTGAGGCAGCCCGCTTCGCTTATGATGCAGTCCCATGAGCAGGGACCACGCGGAGCTCGCCGGGCTATACACGGCGCATATCGAGGCAGTCAGGGCGCGGCACGACCATGCGCTCGAGACAGCGGGCGCAAGCCACGCGGTCATTTTCGCCGGTGCGCCGAAGGTAGCGTTCCTGGACGACTACCCTTATCCGTTCAAGCCCAATCCTCACTTCGTCGCCTGGCTGCCGCTAACATCGAATCCGTATTGCTACCTGATCCATACACCGGGAGAGTTGCCCGTTCTCGTTTATTACCAGGAGCGCGACTACTGGCACACGCCACCATCGGATCCGAGCGGGTACTGGACCGATCAATTCGACGTTCGGGTGGTGCATTCGATCGACGACGTCGCGCGACATCTGCCGGGCTCCCGCGATAAATGTATTCTCATCGGTGAGGTCGATGATGAAGCGCACGCCTTCGGCATCGATCGGATGAATCCGCCATCTGCGATGAACATTCTGCATTATGCGCGCGGCGTGAAGACGGGTTACGAGCTGGCCTGCATGCGTGCCGCATGCCGTCGTAGCGTGCGCGGGCACCGGGCCGCAGAAGAGGCGTTTCGCGCCGGCAGGTCGGAATATGATATCCATCTGGCGTACTGCCGTGCTGTCGAACATTCGGACAACGAACTGCCGTACGGCAATATCATCGCGCTGAACGAAAATGGCGCAATCCTGCACTATCAGAAGCTGGCACACGAGGCTCCCGCCGAAGTCCGGTCGTTCCTGATCGACGCCGGCGCAAGCGTGAACGGCTATGCCTCCGACATCACGCGGACCTATTCGCACAATGACGGCGCTTTCGAAGCGTTCATCGAGGGCTTCGATGCATTGCAGCTCGAGCTGGTGAGTGAGGTGAAGGCGGGCGCCGACTTCAAGGATCTGCATCTGCTCGCGCATCGAAAGATCGCCGATTTCCTGATCGCCGCCGGCCTGGTGTGCGGAAGTGTGGACGCGCTCATCGATAACGGGGTCACGTCAGCGTTTTTCCCACATGGTCTCGGTCATTTGATCGGGATCCAGGTACATGACGTCGGTGGGTGCATGGAAAACGAGACAGGCGGTACGATCGATCGACCCAGCGGCCATCCCTTTCTACGCCTTACGAGGACGCTCGAGGCGGATCAGGTGCTGACGATAGAGCCCGGCATCTACGTAATCGACATGCTCCTGGAAAACCTGAAGGGAACACCGGGCGCCGCCATGATCAACGACGATAAGGTGGAATGGCTAAGGCCGTTCGGCGGCGTTCGAATCGAGGACGATGTGCGGGTTCTCGAAGATGCCTGCGAGAATCTTACACGGGCGGCTTTTGCAGGTCCGTAATTCGCCGTAGCATCAGTCCGCCTACGCAAGCTCGTTTATTTTCCGGGCGAGTATCATATCGAGGCTGGTAATGCCCCCGGCGTCGTGAGTCACGAGCTCCACGTTGACCTTGCTGTAGACATTGAACCACTCGGGATGATGGTTCATCTTCTCTGCCTCGATTGCGACCCTGGTCATAAACCCGAACGCTTCGACGAAATTCGTGAATTTGAAGTTGCGTCTTAGCTTGCCGTTTTCGACGGTCCAGCCGTCCAGCCCGGCCAGCGCTTCCTGAATCTCGCTGTCTGTGAGTCTCTCAGCCATGCGCGGCTTTCTCTGCGGCCGGCGGATCGAAAAAGGCACCGAAAGTAAATGCTTCCTGGGTGGGCCCGGTCTGTTTCAACACCCCGAGGCGGTGACGAGCCTCCATAATCGTCGGAATCGTGCCGGCCGGCTGCCACCAGAGCGCGAGGTTCGGCCGGTTCCGGGGAATGAACCAGTCGCCTCTCCGGCGCAGGATATCGACATGGTCACTCTTGTATACGAAGTCGAATAATGCTTCTTTGGTCTCCCATAGCGACATGTTGAAGATCAGGTCGGGCTCACCAAAGACAGCCTTGGCTTCTGCATCGTTATTGACGCTGACGTGGCGCCATACATACCCGGGCGTCGCTTCGGCAAGAGCATAGACCCTGTCGAGGTTATCGACAAATCCAGCGAAGCGCGGATCGTCGTACGGGTACCTGGCAATCGCGATGTTCACCTGCGCGAGATGAAAGTTCACGTGCTCTGATCCTGTTTCATCTTGCGCATCTGAGCCTTCAACTTCCTCTTAACGCTGCGGCCCTTACGGATGAAGAGCGGCTGCGCCAGACGCCCGAGTCCCGGGAAGAGATAGGTCAGTGTCGTCAGTAGGCCGCTGACGGGCGGCATCGATCGCTCCCTCTTGTTATTGCTTACGAGGTTCAGGATCTCCTGTGCAACCTCGTCGGCCGTGCTCATTGGTTGGGAAAACGTTATGTCCGTGACGGCATCGATATTGGACATGATGAAGCCGGTGTCGATCGGGCCGGGAGACACTGCCGCCAGCTTGATTCCACTCCCCCTGAGTTCCTCGCCTAGAGCAAACGTGAATACCCGGAGCCCTGCCTTACTGGCGCAATAGGTGGCTGCTCCCGGCACCGGCGTTCGGCCGGCCAGCGATGCGACGTTGATAATTGCGCCGTCGCCGGCCTGCTTCAGGTACTTGAGCGCAAGCCGGCAGAGGATGATCGGTGCTTTCAGGTTGACATCGATCATCGCGCCAAGGTCGTCGGCCGAGACAGTAGCCACCGGGCCGCGTTCATGATAGCCGGCGTTATTCACCAGGATGTTGATACTGCCGAACTCGAACTCCGCCTTTTTGAAGAGATTGATACAGGCATCGGTATCGGAGACGTCCATCGCGCAGATCTCGACCCGTGTCTTGTCGCGGAGTTCTTCTGCAATCCTTTCAAGGTTTTTCTTGCTTCGTGCAACCAGAAAGAGGTTGGCGCCATGTCTGGCAAATTTTCTGGCGGTTGCTGCGCCAACGCCTTCGGAGCCGCCTGTGATAATGACGGACTTGTCTTTTAAGTCGTAATCCATCGGCGCAGTCTAGACGATGGTCGAAATGGATAAAAGAAACCGGATGCTGCCGGATGCAACGAGAAGGGGCCGAATAGATATTCGATCCGGCCTCTCTGGTAAGAAAATATCAGGTCAGAATCCCAGGTAACCCCTGATCTTCCTCCATAGTGACGACTCCCAGCCGTAAACCTCGAGTTGCTCGGGGTCCAGCGCGGCTACTGGCAATGTCGTCGACGCTTTGATCTGCTCGGCAACGTCTTCGGGACGCATTTCGAGCCTACCGGTTGCGCGCTCCTCCGAGGTGTTGAGGCCATCGACGGCCAGACTCAGATACGGCAGCACCTCGTCATCGACGATGTCGTCCAGAAAAACGGCATCGGGGTCAAAGGCCTCCTTGTCCAGCACAACGCACTCGTCAAATGCGGTTTCCTTGCTAATTGCTCGTCCCCAATACCAACCAGTCGAGAGAATAGTGTCAACGCCGCCGAAAGGCTGTGAGGGGCCTCACAAGACCTGTATCTCTCTAAGATATGTTTCTAAATCAATTAGTTAAGTACTGATGTCGGACGGAAATCGAGTGTCGGAGTGGGCCCGAGCACGCATTGGCGGGAACGAGCACCATTATGTCAAGGTGTGCACCCGGACCACTTTATTGGTCGGCTTCGATTGCGGGCCCGTCGACGAGTTGTACGATAGCCATCGGCGCCGCGTCACCCGGTCTCGGGCCGGACTTGAGGATCCTGAGGTAGCCGCCGGGCCGGTCCTTGAACCGCGGACCGACGTCTTTGAACAGCTTGCCGACGGCCTCCTTGTCGCGCAGGCGATCGAAGGCCTGACGGCGCTTGGCAACACTGTCTTCCCTGGCCAGGGTGATAAGCGGCTCGACGACGCGGCGCAACTCCTTCGCCTTGGGCAGGGTCGTTTTTATCGTCTCATGGCGCAACAGTGACGCGGCCATGT
>JBHIDG010000097.1:0-10062 GCA_046760025.1 Woeseia sp.
TCCGCGCCCCACCCTAAACTGGGGGGCAAAATACATCCCGCGGCCGAGTAAATAGACGCGGCCGGTGGGCAAGCTCTGCCTTTGGTCTGCGATATTCGCTCGGAGAGCCAGGTGGTCGAGTCGGTCGACAAGGGCGCCGATCATTTCGGCGGCATCGACATCTGCGTAAACAACGCAAGCGCGATCTCCGTCACGCCGACGCCGGAGACCCGGATGAAACGGTTCGACCTGATGCATCAGATCAACACGCGTGGAACCTTTCTCGTCTCGAAATCCTGCATACCCTACCTCCTGAACTCCGACAACCCGCACATCCTGAATCTGGCCCCACCGCTGAACATGGAGGAGCGGTGGTTCGCGCCGCACGTTGCGTACACAATGGCAAAATTCGGCATGAGCATGTGTGTCCTCGGCATGGCCGGCGAATTCCGCGGGCAGGGTATAGCCGTCAACGCCCTGTGGCCCCGCACGACCATCGCAACGGCTGCAGTTCAGAACCTGCTCGGCGGCGACCAGCTGACCCGGCGCTCGCGGAAACCGGAAATTATGGGTGACGCCGCACACGCCATTCTCACCAAACCGAGCCGCGAGTTTACCGGCAATTTCTGCATCGACGACGAGATCCTCGCGAGCGTCGGTATCACCGACCTTTCGGACTATGCGGTCGACCCGTCCGCGGAGCTGGCGCCGGACTTCTTTGTGTAGCATCGGATGGGGTCACGCCAGGAGGAGTTTTCCGGTACCCGCGACGTTCGTAATGCCCATCGATTCGACGTCGGCCGGCTCGAAGAGTACATGCTCTCCCATGTCGAGGGCTTTCACGGGCCGCTGAAGGTTCGTCAGTTCAAGGGCGGCCAGTCCAATCCGACCTACCTGCTCGAATCGTCGTCGGGCAAATACGTCTTGCGGCGAAAGCCGCCCGGCCAGCTCCTGAAGTCGGCGCATGCCGTGGATCGCGAGTTCATGGTTATCAGCGCGCTGTACGCAGCGGACTTTCCGGTGCCGCGGCCGTATGTGCTCTGCAAGGACGAGGATGTCGTCGGGACCATGTTTTTCATCATGGAATTCGTGGAAGGACGCATTTTCTGGGAGCTCGACTTGCCCGGCAGCGACCCCGAAGAGAGAGCCGCAATGTACGATAACGTCGGCAAGACGATTGCAAGGCTTCATAACTTTGATCACGTCAGGATCGGGCTGGCTGATTACGGCAAGCCGGGCAATTACTTCGCGCGGCAGATTTCCCGCTGGTCCAAACAGTATCTTGCCTCGGAAACAGAAGAATTCGAGGACATGGACCGGCTGATCGCTTGGTTGCCCGACAACATCCCCCAAGACGAGTCGGCCAGTGTCGTTCACGGCGATTATCGATTGGATAATCTAATCATGCACCCGACAGAAGCCCGTGTGCTGGCTGTCCTGGACTGGGAGCTGTCGACAATCGGACATCCACTTGGCGATTTCACCTACCACCTCATGGCATGGCAAATGCCGGAGATCGGCATCGGATCGACCGGACTACTCGGCAAAGACCTCCAGACCCTCGGCATTCCAGGCGAACAGGAATATGTGGCTGCGTACTGCGAGCGTACTGGCCGCTCGGGTGGAATTCCGAACCGGGATTTCTATTCTGCCTACAATTTCTTCCGCCTGGCGGCGATCCTGCAGGGCATTGCGGGGCGTGTGCGCGACGGTACGGCCGCGAGCGCACACGCAAAACGGGCGGGAAATGCCGTTGCTCCGCTTGCCAGGATCGGCTGGTCGTATGCGCAGAGAGCCGGCGCGACCTAGCGAATGTTGCAAGGCAGTGCGCGCGATCTCGCACAATGTTCGGGCTATGCGGAACGGATAAGCGATCGCGCCAGGATGACGGCAGCCTCGATGCCGTCATAGTAGCCGCCAACCTGGCCGACAAAGCGGTAACCGAGCCGTCTGTAAAACTGTCGCCCGCCGAGATTCGATGCACGAACCTCGAGTCTGACCTGCCGGATGCCAGCCGTGCGGCAGGACTTTTCCAGCCATCGCATCATCGATCGGCCGATTCCCTGACGACGAAATTCGGGCCGTACTGCCAGCAGGAACAGGTGCGCGTGAATGTCACCGAATCGCATGATTGCGAAGCCTGCAGTCACGCCGTCAATGCTCGCCACCAAAACCATCGTTTCCCTGTCCCTGATGTGTCGCCTGACCTTCGCCGGTGTCCACCGCCAATTGAGGCCGTGCTCTATGTGAAGCCGAGACATCGCGGCAAGCGTCCTCGCCTCGGAGGGATGCGCCGCCCTGAACCTGATGTCTAGCTCCGATTTCATCGCGTGCCAATCGTATGACAACTTGCCGCTCATTGGCCACCGCAATAGAATTCAGCCCCCGATTTTCCGTGACCTCAATCCACACAATGGCGCTGGACTACGACAAGCTGATGGGCACGAGGGCGGCCGCCCGCCCCTCGGCTTATGATGACAGAGATACCATGCTGTACGCGCTTTCCGTGGGATTCGGCGGCGACCCGATGGATGAGAGCGAGCTACCGTATGTCTACGAGGGCCGCTCACTCAAGACGGTGCCGGCCATGGCAAGCACGCTGACGCCGGGAGACATGCTGGTGGACTGTGGCTGGGACTACAGCCGCGTGGTGTTCGCCGAACAGAGAATCGAGTTGTATCGGCCGCTGCCGGCGGCCGGCAGGCTCCTGACGGACAGCCGCGTCGTATCCGCATTCGATCGGGGCCCGGAGCTGGGCGCTCTGGTGACGGTCGAATCGGATGTTCGCCTCGCAAAGGACGACACGGCCCTCTTCACATCGAACAGCACCGTGATCGCCCGCGGCGACGGCGGTTTCGGCGGTCCCGCCGGCAAGGGACTCGCGCCCCACAAGCTCCCGGCTCGTGATCCCGATCTGACCTGTGAGGTCCGGACCCGACCGGATCAGGCGTTACTCTATCGATTGTGCCGCGACCGGAATCCGCTGCACGCGGATCCCGTCATGGCGCGTCAGGCCGGATTCGCAAGACCGATCCTGCACGGTCTGTGTACCTATGGGATCGCCTGTCGGGCGATTCTCAAGACCATCTGCAACTACGACTACACGCTGATCTGCGGCCTCGACGCCCGGTTTACGGCACCGGTGATTCCGGGAGATTCGATAACGACCGAAATGTGGCAGGACCGCAATATCCTATCGTTTCGTTGCATCGCGAAAGCGAGAGGTGCCATCGTCATCAACAACGGCAAATGCACACTGGCTACCTGAGTACGAACATCACTCGGAAATCCGTCGCGCGGTAATCCGGAACTTCAATTCCATTTGATCCCGTACCCTTAAGGTCCCGAGAACGGCCTTGAACGGTTTCAGCCCGAGCTGACCATGCGTCACGCTAAAGCTCCCCGTAACGACGATCTGCTCATCGTCAATATTGACCTCGGCCGGAAATTCGAGCGTATTGGTTTGATCCCTGACGGTGACCTCGGCACTGACCAGGATATCTGGCGGCTGTCCGGACCAATGTCGCGACCGGATCTCGATGTCGGGGTAATTGTCGCTGTCGAGCAGTTTGCGGCCCAGCATGTTTTTTCGGGTGCCTCGCTTGTTTTTTTTCGAGACCTCTTTTTCGAATGACTTGCCTTCCTCCATTCTAATTGCGTCATCATCGACCTCCAGGCTCTCGACCGGGAATATCATGTACATACTTGACGATGCCGCCTTCCCGGTGATCTGGATTCGGCCGCTAATGTCCGACGTTGAGATGACGTGATTGTGACCGAAACCACCGAGCAGGCCGCCGCGATAAACGAGAACGCGGATCTCGCTTTCGGTCTTGATCGGTTCATAGGAACCCAATTCGGGAATCTCGGTCGCGTTTGCCGGTGAGCCCGTCAAGAGAAACACGAGTAACAGGACCGGGCCGCCTGTCCGACTGGTAGACTGTGCTGCCGAAATGAACTCTCGCCGCCGGAGCAATATATGAGTGACAGAGTCAAAGTCGAAATCGACGATCATGTCGCGGAGATTACGCTGAATCGGCCGCAAAAACATAACGCCATCGATCTCGGTATGTTCGAAGCGCTGATCGGGGCCGGCGAATCGCTGGCCGGCAACGCGTCTGTCCGTGCCGTGGTGCTGCGCGGCGCCGGCGACAACTTCTGTTCCGGCATCGACCTGTCGGTTTTTCAGGGCTCGGGTCTCGATGCTCTCGACAAGGCCGCGTTCGAACCTCGCGACGGCTCGCCCGCGAATTTTTTTCAGAGTGCTGCCTATGTATGGCGAGCCCTGCCGGTGCCCGTTATCGCCGCAATACAAGGCGTCGCTTTCGGCGGTGGATTGCAGATTGCCCTCGGGGCGGATGTTCGCTATGCGAGCGCCGGCGCCCGCTTTTCCATCATGGAAATCAGATGGGGCATCATTCCGGATATGGCAATCACGGCCACGCTTGCTGACGTGATGCCCGCGGACCTCGTCAAGGAGCTGGCCTTTTCGGGGCAAATAATCGATGCGAACGAAGCCGCGAAAGGCGGCCTGATCACATCGATTCGGGAAAATCCGCTTCAGGCGGCCCGCGGACTGGCGAGCGAGATTGCCGGCAAGTCGCCCGACGCCATACGGGCCATCAAGCGGCTGGTCAACACCTCCTGGCACGACGCCGTCGAGGAGTCGCTGAGGCGGGAAGCCGAGCTGCAGATCGAGGTCCTTGCGACGCGCAACCATACCGAGGCTGTCACGGCGAATCTCGAGAAAAGACCCCCGAAGTTCGAGGATGCAGGCTCTCAATAGCACATGAATGGTGCTAAAGTTGCCCGCAATCATCTCGGCGGAACTATTGCTGTCGGATGAGACTAATACGACAGAGCGTCGTAATTTGACGCAGGCGGATGACGCATTCTGTCCGGCGCGCGACCCAGGCATCTGGCGGAAGTCCCTCGTGAACATTCGGCTTTTCATTTCGACCGGTCTGATCGCACTGCTGGCGATCAATATGGCGTTGGCGCAGACCTACCCCTCATTCCCGGGCGAGGTAACAGACAGACAGACGCTGCGCACTCAGGAGCGGGTGGAGGAGCTCTTTGACGCCGGCGCCTATGAGCGCGCGTATTTCATTTATCGCAATGAGCTGGCGCCACGGGGAGACAAATATGCGCAGTACATGGTCGGTTACATGCACCTGAGCGGCGCCGGCGTACGAGGGGATCCGGTCGTCGCGCTGGCTTGGTACCGGCTTGCTGCCGAGCGCGGTGACCCGTCCGTTGCCCAGGCCCGGGACAGCCTTGCGGAGGCACTGAGCCCCGCTCAGATCGCGGCCGCAAACGTGATTTTTGCCGATCTGAGGAGTCAATTGAGCGACCGCGTGGTGTTGCTGAAACTCGTTCGGCGAGACCTGGACATCTTGCGGAACAGCGTCAGCGGCGGCAGCAGCCTGGGCGCGGCCAGTCTGACGGTGATTGACCGTCGATACGGCGTCGCAAGCGGCACGCACTATTATCAGATGATCCACAAGAGGCTGAACAGGCGTCTGAGTTACCTGAAGGCACATGTCGAGGTGGTCGATGTCGAGGGCGACCCGCACACGATCGAGCTGGGCGAGATCGAATCGGAGATCAAGAAGTTGATCGCGGAGATCGACGCCCGTCAGTGAGGCCGCCGGTCAGAATATCCGGAAATTCCGAAACCAGTTTTTCCCCCGTCACCGAATCCCCATGAAACCACTTCGGGATCCAGTTGATGGCGCCCATGATCGCGTTGCCGGTCATCCGAACATCGCAACCGGCAATGCTTCCGTCCTCGATGCCGGCCGTCAGGATTTCTTCGAATGCCGCACTGTGGCGGCGCGACAAGTCGAGGACTTCGTTGCGATGATCGGGCCTGAGCGATGGAATCTCGCTCATGATCGCAACCGGACCACGATTCCCGACCATGACTGCGACATGGTAGCGAACATACAAGTAGGCCTGTTCGAATCCGGTCCGGCCCCGGGCTTTTGCCTGGTCCATCGCCTGCTTGCCAAGCTCCGCTGCACGCAAATAGCACTGGAAGACCAGTTCCTCCTTGTTGCGAACGTAGTAATACAGTGCGGCGTCGGTCAGTCCGAGATGATCGGCGACATCCTTCAGCGACGTGCCGCTGTATCCTTTCTCGTTGAAACAGGTCGCTGCCGCTTTGAGGATGCGGTCCCGTTGTAGCTGAAAACGCGTTTCTTCGGCGGCCTTGGCCATCGTTGTCGTCTGCACTTGTGTTTTCTACCCGTCTGGATTATTTTAATCTAGATTAAAATTTTTGCAATACCCTATGTAATTAATTTATATGGGTTTTTCCTCATTCTGACGAAAAGTCCGGAATCGAATTTGGCGGAGGATCAGGGTCGATGAGCACAGCGCGCGACGATCTGCCAAGCGTATCAGGCAGTGCAGAGACGACACCATTTCGGTTCGTCACGGCCGCCTCGTTGTTTGACGGCCACGACGCCGCCATCAACATCATGCGCCGCCTGATCCAGGCCGAGGGTGCGGAAGTGATTCACCTCGGCCATAACCGCAGCGTCGAGGACATCGTTCGCGCGGCCGTCCAGGAAGACGCCGACGGCATCGCCGTCAGTTCCTATCAGGGCGGGCACAGGGAGTTTTTCTGCTATGCCGTGGACAGACTGGCCGAGCTCGGCGCGGCTCACATCAGGGTGTTCGGCGGTGGTGGCGGGACGATCACTCCGGAAGAGATCGAGGAATTGATGGAGTACGGCGTCGAGCGGATTTACCATCCGCACGACGGCATGGCGATGGGACTCCGGGAGATGATCAGGGACCTGATAGCCCGTACCGCCAGAGCGCGCCGCGAAAAAAGGGCCCCGGCAACAGGATCTCCCAGAAAATCGATTGAAATTGCGGCCACGATATCGGCGATCGAAGGGGGGCACTTCGATGAAGCAAAGCTCGCCGGATTGCGAAAAGAATGGCGGGTAAAGGCGGGTAAGGTTCCCGTCGTCGGCATTACCGGTACAGGCGGTGCCGGCAAGAGCAGTGTGACGGATGAGATTCTGAACCGTTTCCTGAGTTGCTTCCGGGATATGCGTATTGCCGTGCTGGCCGTGGATCCAACGCGTCGAAGAACGGGTGGTGCGTTGCTCGGCGATCGCATTCGCATGAATTCGCTGCGTTCTGCCCGCGTTTATATGCGTTCCATGGCGACACGGCGCCGGCATCTCGCGACCAGCGAGATGCTCGGCGACCACATCCTGTTCCTGAAGTCAACGGGCTTCGACCTCGTGCTGGTCGAGACGGCAGGCATCGGCCAGAGTGACAGCGAAGTCGTCGATCTGGTGGATTATTCAGTCTACGTAATGACCAGCGACTACGGGGCGGCCAGCCAGCTCGAAAAGATAGACATGATCGATTTCGCCGACATGATCGTGTTGAACAAATACGACAAGCGCGGCGCCGAGGATGCATTGCGGGACATTCGCAAGCAGTGGAAGCGCAATCATGCGCAGTTCGACACTGCCGACGAAGACATTCCGGTCTATCCGACGATCGCCAGCCAGTTCAATGACCCGGGAGTCAGCTGGATGTTCTGGCAACTGTGCCGGCGGCTGGTGAAAAAAGTCGGCCTCGACGAGGACAATTGGACGCCGGACATCGACGTATCGCAACGGGAGCCGCGGGCAATGGCCATCATTCCGGGCAAGCGCATCCGGTACCTCGCTGAGATCAGCGAGCAGGGACGGGAAATCAACCGCGGCATAATCTCGCAGGCGGCTGCGGCCAGCCGTCTGCAGCACCTGTACGAAGCGTTGAGGGTACTGGACGACCCGGAGCTCCCCGACAAACTGGGCGCCTATGCTCCCGAAGCGCTGACCGAAGAGACTGACCGGTCGATTCTCGTACTGCGGCAGCGGTATCAGCAAGCATTGCAGGACCTGAGCCCGGATGCCGTCAGTCTGCTCAAGGATTGGCCGGCGCGCCGGGATGCTGTGCGGGCCGAGAACTACAGCTATACGGTTCGCGGCAAGGAGATCACGGGTGCGAACTATCGCGAGTCCCTGAGCCACCAGAAGATTCACAAGATCGCCACGCCAGATTACCGCGATTGGGGCGAGCTTTTGACCTTCCTGATGAAAGAGAATTTGCCGGGCGGCTATCCGTACACTGGCGGCGTCTATCCGTATCGCAGGCTCGGCGAGGATCCGACCCGTATGTTCGCAGGCGAAGGAACGCCGGAGAGAACCAACCGCCGCTTCCATTACCTGTCACGGGGTCAGGAAGCCGCACGCCTGTCGACGGCCTTCGATTCGGTAACGCTTTACGGAGAGGATCCACACGAGCGGCCCGATATTTACGGCAAGGTCGGCAACTCGGGCGTTTCCATCGCATCTGTTGACGACATGAAAAAGCTGTATGCCGGATTCGATCTGTGCGATCCCAAGACCTCGGTGTCGATGACGATAAACGGGCCGGCACCGATGATTCTGGCGTTATTCATGAATGCCGCGATCGATCAGCAGGTTGAAAAACACCTCACGGCATCAGGTGAATGGGATGCCGCGCAGAAAAAGATTGACGACTATTTCGCCGGTAAACACCGGCCGGAGTATATCGGCGAGCTGCCACCCGGCAATGACGGTCTGGGCCTTGGGCTCCTGGGCGTATCCGGCGACATGTTGGTCTCGAAAAAGATATACGGCAAGATTCGCGCGAAAACGCTTGCGTCGGTTCGGGGAACCGTGCAGGCCGATATCCTCAAGGAAGATCAGGCACAAAATACCTGTATATTTTCGACCGAGTTCGCGATGAAGATGATGGGAGACGTGCAGGAATACTTCATCGACAACAAGGTTCGAAATTACTACAGCATTTCGATCAGCGGCTATCACATCGCCGAAGCCGGCGCCAACCCGATCAGCCAGCTTGCGTTCACGTTGTCCAACGGCTTTACGATCGTCGAGTACTATCTCGCACGGGGCATGAACATCGATGATTTTGCGCCACACTTGAGTTTCTTTTTCTCAAACGGCATGGATCCAGAATATACGGTCATCGGCCGGGTCGCGAGACGAATCTGGGCCAGGGCGCTGCGCGAGCGTTACGGCGCGAGCCCGAGAAGCCAGATGTTGAAATACCATGTCCAGACTTCGGGCCGCAGCCTGCACGCGCAGGAAATCAGCTTCAACGATATTCGCACCACATTGCAGGCGCTTTACGCGCTATTCGATAACTGCAACAGCCTGCACACCAACGCGTTCGACGAAGCCGTTACCACGCCGACGGAACAGTCTGTCCGTCGTGCCGTAGCGATTCAGATGATCATTGCCAGGGAACTCGGCCTCAATTACTGCGAGAACCCGTGGCAGGGTTCATTCATCATCGATGAGCTGACGGATCTCGTGGAAGAAGCTGTATACAAGGAGTTTGACCGCATCTCCGAGCGTGGCGGCGTGCTGGGCGCGATGGACACAATGTATCAACGTGGCAAGATCCAGGAAGAGAGCCTTTATTACGAGAGCAAAAAGCATGATGGTTCGCATCCCCTCATCGGCGTCAACACGTTTCTGCCAAAAGCCGGGCAGGAAGACGAAGTTCACGACCTCGAACTGATCAGATCGAGTGAATCCGAAAAGCAGGACCAGATCAGGCACGTAACCGAGTTTCAGCAAAACCACGAGGAGCAAAGACCGGCCGCGATCGCCCGGCTTCAAAAGGTCGCGAGGTCCCGTGGCAACGTCTTTGCCGAGCTCATGGAGACCGTGAAGTCCTGTTCGCTTGGCCAAATCTCCTCGGCCCTCTATGATGTTGGAGGCGAATACCGCCGCAACATGTAATCAGGGGGAGGGCCCGAGTGGACAAGACCGGTCTGGAAAGTTTTCTCGCAAATCCGACACAATACGAGGGCACCTACCTCGAGTTTCTCGGTTTCAAGCTGGCCACATGGAAAGAAGGTTTCGCGCGGCTGGAGATGCCGGTCCGGCCCGACCATCGTAATACCGTCGGGTTCCTGCACGGCGGCGTGATTGCATCGCTGCTCGATATTGCAGGCGCCGTGGCGGGCAGTCACGGGGTCGGCCGCATTGACCACGTGGAGAACCGGCT
>JBHIDG010000098.1:0-9995 GCA_046760025.1 Woeseia sp.
TCAGCATCGCGACCCGGGAGACATTCGTAGGCCGGCCATCCACGCCGAACTCATCCGTTGCAACCGCGATGTAAGTCTTCTTGCACAGCTCTTTCAATTCCCTGAAGCTCACCCCGTGACGCAACAGGATTCTCGCGACCGGCCGCAGGAGCCTGGAGAAAAACGCGTAAATTGCCGATGTCGGGACCTGTGCCATCATTGCCGTGCGCATGCGCTCACCGGAGGTATCCAGCTATATGAGACATTTTGTCTCATATATAAGAAAAATGCAAGCATCGCATGACGAGTCCGGGTGTGGCCGATGATATCGGCCCCAAGCGGCTGATATTGATCGTCAAGACATAAGATTCCCGCGGCTCGATTGAACCGCAATTCGGTTCTGGTACGATACCGCGCGACCAACAGCAACAAGGAAATCGTCTTGGCGAATCTTCTGGCCAACATCTTCGGCTCGTCCCCGGTTATGCCTCTCGAGAAGCATGTCGACATCGCGTATCGCTGCGTCAAGCAACTGAACGGCTTTTTCAAGGCCGCAACGAACGGCGATTGGGACAAGGCTGCCAAGTACCGTGACGAAATCGAGAGGCTGGAGCACGAGGCCGATGATCTGAAAAAGGAAATCAGGATGCATCTGCCGAAGAGCTTGTTCATGCCCGTGCCCCGCCAGGATCTTCTCGAGCTCCTGCTGGTACAGGACCGAATGGCGAACAGGACAAGGGACGTTTCCGGACTGGTCATGGGCCGGAAGTTGCAGATTCCGGCGCCGATAACAAAAGACTTTCTGGCGTTCGTGAGCCGGAACGTCGATGCGGCAAAGCAGGCAAGGAAAAGCGTCCGCGAACTCGATGAGTTGTTTACAACGGGTTTTCGCGGCGCCGAAGCATCACTCGTCGAAGCACTGGTCGAAGAACTCGATCGTATCGAAACGGAAACAGACGGCCTACAAGCAGGCCTAAGGGGTTCGTTGTTCGAGATCGAGGGCCCGCTGGACCCGGTCACCGTCATGTTTCTCTACAAGGTAATCGAGTTGACCGGCGAGATAGCCGACATGGCGGAGCGTGTCGGCCGCCGACTGGAGCTGTTGCTCTCCCACTGATCATTATGTCCCCGAATAAAGCGCTGGCCTAAAGACCGGAGGTGAGCTGATGGAAGCGGAAATCGTCTATGTCGTCCTGGCGGCTGTCTTCGGCGTGTTCATGGCGTGGGGGATTGGCGCCAACGACGTGGCGAATGCCATGGCGACCTCCGTCGGTTCCAGGGCATTGACCATCAAACAGGCGATTCTCGTCGCCGCCGTTTTCGAATTCCTGGGAGCGGTCCTCGCGGGTGGCGAAGTGACGTCGACCATCCGCAAGGGAATCGTCGATGCAAGTCTGCTGAGCGGCACGCCGGAGCAGTTGGTATACGGTATGTTGGCATCGCTCCTTGCTGCCGGGACCTGGCTGCTCGTGGCTTCCCGCAACGGCTGGCCCGTGTCCACGACTCACTCGATCGTAGGCGCGATTGTCGGCTTTGCGGCCGTCGGCATCGGTCTCGACGCAGTGCAGTGGAGCAAGGTGGGCACGATCGTAATGAGTTGGGTGGTGTCTCCGCTGACCGCCGGCTTTATCGCATACTTTATTTACATGAGTGTACAGGCCCTGATCCTGAGACACGAAGATCCGCTTGCGAGGGCGAAGAGATATGTCCCCGTATACATGTTTCTGGCGGCTTTCACGATTACGCTGGTCACGATACTCAAGGGACTGAAGCACGTCGGCATGGATCTCAGCCTCGCGAATGCCTACTGGCTTGCGATTCTCGTCGGTATGACCATTGCCCTTGTGGGCGCGGCCGCAATCCGGCGCATCCAGCCCGACAAGAAACTCGAAAAACACCAGCACTTCTATACGGTCGAGCGGGTATTCGCCATTTTGATGATCGTGACCGCGTGCTCAATGGCCTTCGCGCACGGCTCCAACGACGTGGCCAACGCGATCGGGCCGCTCGCTGCCGTCATCGGCGTTGCTCACACGGGAATTGTCGGGGCCAAATCCGCAGTTCCGGTCTGGGTGCTGATTCTTGGCGGCGCCGGCATCGTTATTGGACTTGCGACTTTCGGCCGGCACGTGATCGCAACGGTCGGGCACAAGATCACCCAGCTAACACCGAGTCGCGGCTTTGCGGCGGAGCTGGCTGCCGCAACAACCATCGTCATTGCGTCGGGCACGGGGATTCCGATCTCGACGACACACACGCTCGTCGGTGCCGTCCTCGGTGTGGGTCTCGCACGCGGAATCCAGGCTCTCGATCTTCGTGTCGTCGGTCGTATTTTTGTGTCGTGGGTTGTTACCATTCCTGCCGGAGCTTGCCTCGCAATTCTGTTTTTCTACGTGTTTAAGGCCACATTGCCGTAAGCATTACCGAAGAACTCCAATGAAAAACATACACATTCCCTTGATGGCATTCGTCATTCTGCTGCCATCGCCGAATCTTGCTGCCGTGAGCCAGGGCACCGACGTCATCCGCTACGGCGATGTCCGTCATCCGGTTCACGACCGTGAGGGCATGGTCGTGTCCTCCAATGTCCTGGCGAGCGAGGCAGGCGCAAGGGTGCTCGCCGACGGTGGCACCGCCGTGGATGCCGCGGTTGCCGTCGGGTTCGCGCTTGCCGTAGTCCGACCACGGGCCGGCAACATCGGCGGTGGCGGGTTCATGCTCGTTTATTCGGCTGACGACGGAAAGACAACGGCGATCGATTATCGCGAGGCCGCGCCGCTCGGCGCATCACGCGACATGTTCCTGGATTCTGACGGCGAGGTCGACAACCGGCGAGCCAGGTTCAGCCATCTGTCGTCGGGTGTGCCGGGCACTGTAGCCGGCCTGCACCTGGCACACAATAGGTACGGCAGGCTGCCATGGACGCGGCTGCTGGCACCCGCCATACGGCTGGCAAGGGAGGGATTCAGGGTCAGCTATGATATGTCGAGCGCGCTGGCGCGCTCGCGCGACAGATTCAGTAGGGATGCCTCGTCGCTCGAGTATTTTTTCAAGGAGACCGGCGAGGCCATCGGTTCCGGCGAGATACTGGTGCAGGAAGATCTTGCCTGGTCACTGACGCAGATCGCTGAGCAGGGGCCGGACGCGTTTTATCGAGGCGAGATCGCGGACAGGATCGTCGCCGAAATGGACGAGGGCGGCGGCCTGATAGACGCCATGTCTCTCGCCGCCTATAAACCGGTGGTAAGGGACCCCGTGCGCGGTACCTATCGCGGCCATGAAATCGTTTCGATGCCGCCATCCAGTTCCGGCGGCGTGCATGTCATCCAGATGCTCAACATCCTCGAGCATTTTCCGGTCAGGGAATACGGTGCCGAAAGTGCCGACAATGTTCATCTGCTCGCAGAGGTTGCCAAGCTCGCTTATGCCGATCGCAGCAAACATCTGGGCGATCTCGATTTTTACGACGTTCCGATGGAGTGGCTGACCAGCAAGGCATATGCGAGGGATCTCGCCGCCGGCATAGACATGCAAAAGGCGAGGCCGTCCGCGGAGATCGCGCCCGGGATACCGGAGGATAATGAAAGCGTCGACACGACACATTTTTCCATCATAGACCGCGACGGCAACATGGTTGCCAATACTTACACGCTCAATCTGTCTTTCGGCTCCGGCATCACTGTCGACGGGGCCGGTTTTCTGCTCAACAATGAGATGGACGATTTCTCAGCCAAGCCGGGGGCACCGAACGCTTTCGGCCTGATTGGCGGTACGGCGAACTCGATTGAAACCGGAAAGAGACCGCTGAGCTCCATGACGCCGACACTGGTGTTTAAGGATGGCAAGCCGGTTCTCGCAACGGGCAGCCCCGGCGGGAGCAGGATCATCATGGCTGTGCTGCAGATGATCGTGAACGTCATCGATCACGACATGAACATCGGCGTCGCATCCAATGCGCCGCGCATGCATCATCAGTGGATGCCCGACGTGCTACAGCTCGAGTCGGGATTCAGCCCCGATACGATCCGGGAGCTGCAACGCCGCGGCCATGAAATCCGGGGCGCGGGATTTACAATCGGCAACGTCCATTCGGTCTCACGCGAAAACGGCTGGTTTCTCGGCGCCGCAGATCCGCGTCGCCCAGGAGGCGGCAGCGCCGGCCCGACGACCTTACGCGACTAGATGCGACGCTCGATAGCAATTGCCGGCAACATGGGATCGGGGAAGTCGACGCTCGTCGATTTTCTGGCCCGCACTTATGACGTCCAACCGTTTTACGAGCCGAACGACGAGAATCCCTACCTGCCCGACTTTTACAAGGACATGAAGCGCTGGGCGTTTCGGTCCCAGCTCTATTTTCTGAGCAACAAGTTCCGCCTGCACCAGGAGCTGGACCGAACCCCCGGCGTCGTAGCGCTTGACCGGACTATTTTCGAGGATGCCGAAATATTTGCGACCGCGTTACATCAGATGAGAAAAATCGATAAGCGGGACTGGCAGACTTACTGGGGCTTTTACCAGGCGATTCTCGATGCGATCAAACCTCCCGACCTGATGATCTATCTGCGCTGTTCGATGCGAACGCTGCGCAAGAGGATCAAGTTGCGCGGCCGGGCCATGGAGCAGGACGTGCCGCTCTCGTATCTCAAGCGTCTCGATCGGCTATACGAGCAATGGATAAACTCGTATGAGATGAGCGAGGTTCTCGTTTTTGAAACCGACGCGCTGGATTACATCCACGACCTGATTCACAGACTGGATGTCATGCAACGTATCGAGGCGGTGTTACCGCCGGAGCTAGGGCGGCCGGGTTGCCATTGACGGAGCGAGTCCGGCCAGCGACTTTCGTGCGTCATCCAGACGACGACGGAATCGCCAGAACATCAATATGTTGGAAAATGTGACGCCGAGCACGAGCCCCCACCAAAGCCCGATCTCGCCGTATCCCATCGGAAAACACAGCAGTGAACCGACGCCGATTCCAACGGCCCAGTATCCCGACATCGATATCCATAAGGGCGATCGCGTGTCCCGCAGACCGCGGATCGCGTTGGCTGCAACGATGAGCACGCCATCGAACAACAGAAAAAGTCCGGCGTACGCCGACAACCCGACGGCGATGATCAGGACTGCTGCGTTCGCCGGCTCGTCTATGTCGAGAAAAATCCCGACGAGTATTTCCGGGATTATCCAGAGCAGACAGGCGGCGATCAGTATCGCAACAGCGGCGAGAAAAAAAGAGATATTTGCCGACTGTCTTACCGCCTCGACCGACCGCAGACCGATACCATAGGCGACCCGCACCTTGACGGCATCCCCCAACGCGATCGAGGCACTTAGAGCAAGGTATATGACGCTGTAGACGATTTGCTGCGCGGCCAGTATGTCGGCGCTGATCATACCGACCAGCACTGCGGCGACTGTGAACATCGCGCCGTTCAGCAACTGCGTCGCCGTGACCGGCAGGCCGAGTCCAAAAATCTCGCCGAGGACGTCGCGTTTGATGTGCCCGGGGATTAACGACGGTCGATAATCACGAAAATGTGGTGATTGCAGAATATGAGTCGCAAGGGCGACGAACATCAGCCAATTGACTATAGTCGTTCCCCAGCCGGCACCGACGACGCCCAGCGCGGGAAAGCCGAACTTGCCGTACACCAGCGTGTAATTGAGCGCAAGATTTACGACGAGGGCGCAAAATGTAACCGTCATCACGGCGGACGATTTCGCGAGTGCCGTAATGTAGTTACGCAGCACTGCAAACCAAAGCGCCGGTAATACGCTCCAGGTCAGTGGCCGGGAGTAATCGGTAATGAGCCTGATGACGTCGGCATCCTGATCGGTCAATGCCAGCATCGGCCCCAGATACCAGATGGAGAGCATGACTGGTATGGCTGCCGTCGATGCGGCGATCATGCCTTGTTCCGCGGCGTCGACGACCCCGGATTTGTTGCCCGCCCCGAAGTTCTGGGCGGCGAGCACGCCGACAATCGAGATGATGCCCATGCCGATGAGTAACAGGACGTAGAACCAGTCACCGGCCAGCCCGACTGCCGCGAGCTCGTTGCTGCCCAGACGGCCGACGATGATCATGTCCGTGATGACCATGCCCATCTCGGCAACATATGCGGCCATCAGCGGCAAGCTGATCGTAAGAATCGTGCGCGTTTCCTGTTGGCGGCTGTTCATTATCTGCTATCGTACCGCCCGCGAGAACATAACAAACGTCTTTCTCAGGATATGGAATACCCGTGATCAGCGCGGTTAACGCCGTTAAACCAGGTCATACATTGAGCACCGGCACGAGACGATATGCGCTGGCTCTGCTGGTGGTCGTATACACATTCAATTTTATCGATCGCCAGGTTCTTGCAATTCTGTTACCGGCGATCAAGGCCGAGTTTGTCACCGGCGACCTGGTGCTCGGCTTCCTGGCCGGTCCGGCATTCGCCGTCCTGTACGCAACCCTCGGCATACCGATTGCATTTCTGGCCGATAGGTCAAACCGGCGCAACCTGATTGCGATTGCGCTGGCGATCTGGAGCGGTATGACGGCGCTGTCGGGACTGGCAGCAAGCGTTACGTATCTGATCCTCGCACGAATTGGTGTCGGCATCGGAGAGGCCGGATGTTCTCCACCCGCGCATTCCCTGATCGCTGATTACTATCCTCCGGCCAGCCGCTCAACAGCGATGGGTATTTACTCACTCGGGATTTCGGCTGGCATCATGATTGCCTACCTTGCGGGTGGCTGGGTCGCGGAAAACATTGGCTGGCGCGAGGCCTTCTTCATCGTCGGGATACCGGGGCTCATGCTCACGATCTTAGTGCGATTCACGATTGTGGAGCCGGTACGCGGGGCCTCGGAGCAACGAACCGACCGCGGCGACCGTCCCGGTATCGTCGCCGTTGCACGGTTTCTCGTGGCCCGAAAATCTTTCCTGCACATGGCGATCGGGGCCGGGCTGGCGGCGTTCGTCGGTTACGCGGTCATTAGCTTTTTCCCGAGCTTTCTGACGCGAAGCTTCTCAATGAGGCTCTCGGAAGTCGGCTTCTATCTCGGGCCGCTGGTCGGTTTTGCGGGCGGCTTGGGCTTCGCAGGCGGTGGATACATCGCCGACAAGATCGGAAAAAGAAGCCACAGGCAAGCGCTCCGTACGGTGGCTGCCTTACTGGTGTTGGCCTGGGTCTTCGTCTTTCCTGTCTATTTGGCGAATAGTGCCCGATGGTCGTTGATTGCTGCAGTAATTCCCACGGTGCTGTCGAATATGTATCTGGCGACGACGTTCGCACAGACACAAAACCTCGTGCCGCTGCGAATGCGTGCAGTCGCGTCCGCAATTATGTTGTTCCTGATCAATATCGTGGGCCTCGGTCTCGGCCCGTTACTCGCGGGCATGCTTAGCGATGTTCTCGCGGTAAGCTACGGTACTGAATCGATACGGTACAGCCTGTTGATCATCGGCGCGGTCTTAATGCCCTGGACCGCGTCTCACTATTTCATGGCGAGTAAGCATATCGAACACGATCTGGCGCGCGTCGATGATGTCAGCTAGCGCGCTCGACACCCTCGAGAAAATTGACGGCGTTGATTCCGATGTCGTCGACCGCGTAACCGCCTTCGAGAACGACGAGAGTCGGCAGGTTCAATGAACCGAGTCGTTCACCCATCGTGAAATAGTCTTCGGCCAGGATCTCGAAATAGGTCGTCGGATCACCGGCGAACGTGTCGAGACCCAGCGCGACGACGAGTGCCGCCGGCGAAAATTCCCTGACGTCGTGAAGCGCATCGTCCAGGGCCTCGCTGTATTCGGCCCAATCAGTACCGAAGGGCAAAGGATAATTTCGATTGAAGCCTGCGCCGTTCCCGGATCCCCGTTCATCACTGAATCCGAGAAAGTACGGATATTCGAACGACGGGTCAGCATGCAACGATATCGTCAGCACATCGCTGCGCTCATAGAAGATGGCCTGCGTGCCGTTGCCGTGGTGATAGTCGACGTCGACAATGGCGACATGGTCCAGCCCGCCGTCGATCAATGACTGCGCAGCAAGCGCCGTATTATTCAGGTAGCAGTAGCCGCCGCAGAGTGCGGCGGTCGCGTGGTGGCCGGGCGGGCGGCACGCGGAAAAAGCAAAACGGTCTCCTTCGAGGATGAGACCGGCGCCTGTGAGTGCGGTCTCCGCCGATCGGCGAATTGCCTGCCAGCTGCCGGCGACCAAGGGTGCATCCGTGCCGAATGAGTAGCGGCCGAGCTTGCCAAAAATATTCCTGCTGTCGGCGTGGCGCATGCCGGCGCCGACGAAAGCGAAGGGCTTCGCGTTCGTGCCCGTTTCTCCGGCCACGACCCATTCGTCCCATGCCACCTTTAGAAACTCCACATAGTCTGCATCATGCAGGGATGTCAGCTTGTCGTCGTCGTAAGCGCTTGGCGGGATAATGTCGCCCAGCTTCCGGCTCACTATCTCCGCCGCCACGTTGTTTGCCCGGGCCGGGCATTCGAAGCTTGGGGCATAACCATCGCCGGCCTCCTCGAGCAGGCCGTCGTGTAACCGGTGATCTTCAGAATAGACAGTCAGCACCCTGGTCCCTATACGGCGCGCATATACCAGTCGAAGTCGGTATTGCTGACGATATTGTGGAAGCGGCGGGACTCGTCCCGGCGATTGACTACATAGGCTTTGCAATACTCGTCTCCCAGGTATTGGGGCAAAACCTTGCTGCGCGCGAATTTATCAATTGCCGTCTCCCAACGGTTCGGCAGTTTCTTTTTGAGTGTTATGAATTCTCCTTCGGTCACTACGCGTCCCGGATCGCATCGGTTCTTGATGCCAAAGTGAACGCCCGCGAGTATGGCTGCTGTGACAAGGTAGGGATTCGCATCCGCGCCGGAGGTGCGATGTTCGAAGCGCAGGTTTTTTTCGTCGCAGACGGGAATTCGGATCGCGACATTGCGGTGGTTGACTCCCCAGTTCGGTTCCACGGGCGCGAACATATCCGGACGCAGCCGACGATAGGAATTCGCATTCGGCGCAAAGATTGCCGTCGCATCGGCCATCGTCTTCTCGAGCCCGCCGACGGCATGTCTGAGCCGCGCCGAATATGGCGGCAACGCCATCTTTTTCCTGCCGTGAGAAAAATAATTTTTGTCGTTCGGATCCACTAAACTCATGTGGACATGGAGTCCCGAACCCGAGTCCTCTTCGAAGGGCTTAGCCATGAAACAGGCGACGAAGCCGTGTTGTCTTGCGCAAGCCTTGACCGCGCGTTTGAGCAATACCGCGTGATCGCAGGCCAGGATCGGGTTGTCGACGTGGTGCAGATTGATTTCGAACTGACCGGCCGCAAATTCCGAGGTCGTCGTTCCGACCGGTAGATTCTGCGCCGAGCACGCGTCATTGACGTCATTGAGGAAGTTTTCGATGTCCCAGAGATCGTCCGGGTGATACACCTGCGGACCGGGCTGGGGCCGTCCGATTCCCGGGACGAGTGAAGTCTTCGGTGTCGGCCTGTCGGTCTTACCGTCGAGCAGGTAGAACTCGAGTTCCGCCGCCATGACGATTTTGAGTTTCATTTTCTCAATCGGCACCATCGCCCTTTCGAGAACGGCGCGTGGGTCGGCGAAAAACGGCTTGCCGTCGCGCAAATAGAATCGATAGAGTGCCTGCGCTGTCGGTTTGTTTGCCCATGGAACCGGAGCCAGGCTGCCGGCAACGATCCTGGCGACTGCGTCGGGGTCGCCGTCGTCCGAACTCCAGGCCATGCCGGGAACCGCGTCGCCGAGCGTATTCAGGAGAACGGTTCCGCCGGGGATACAGAATCCGTCGCGAAAAACCTTCGCAAACTCGTTGCCACGAATTCGCTTGCCCCGCAGGACGCCGGGCAGATCCGCGATGAGCAGTTCCATGGTATCGATGCCGGGGTATCGCTTCAGCAACGAGCGTAGCTCCTTACTCATGGCCATAGTTAGCGAATTCCCTCAACAGGTGCCGGGCACCGACTAAATTGACTATTG
>JBHIDG010000099.1:0-9918 GCA_046760025.1 Woeseia sp.
GCTCGACGGCCGGCTGGATGACACACCGGCCCCGACAATACGCTTGACCGACACCAATTTCGGTGCCTTGCGTATGGCGAACGGGCTGACCCGGCTGGAGACGCGGTTCCTGGACGATGCAGACAGCGTAGATAATGCACGCAAGCTGACCGGTCACGATCTGGATGCGCCGGCTGCACTGGCAGCGGGACTGGTTACCTATGCCCCGGACGATATCGACTGGGAAGACGAAATCCGCCTGCTGCTCGAGGAACGGGCCAGCTTCTCGCCCGATGCACTGACCGGCATGGAGGCCAACCTGCGATTCGCCGGTCCGGAGACCCTCGAGACCAAGATTTTCGGCCGCCTCAGCGCATGGCAGAACTGGATCTTTCAGCGCCCGAATGCCGCAGGCAGAGAGGGTGCGCTAAAACTGTACGGCACGGGCAAGCGTGCCAAATACGATCGCGGGAGAGTCTAATCATGTCGGAGGTCGACTACGCAGCCCTGATTCCCAATAACGTTGACCTGGCGTCGGATGCCAGGTTGCGGCGCGCACTCGAGGCCTGGTACCCGAAGTATATCGATTGGTGGAAGAGCATGGGGCCGATGGGATTCCAGGACTGCGAGGTTTACCTGCGCACGGCCGTCGGCGTCGATTCCGAGGACTGGGCAAAATTTGCTTACGTGAGAATGCCGGAGTACCGCTGGGGTATTCTGCTCGCGCCGAAGGAGGAAGGACGGACCATCGGCTTTGGCCAGCACAAGGGCAAACCGGTGTGGCAGGACGTCCCGGGCGAGTACCGTGCCATGCTGCGCCGGCTGATCGTGATCCAGGGCGACACGGAACCGGCGTCAGTCGAACAGCAGAGGTTTCTCGGGCAGACATCACCGTCGCTCTACGACATGCGTAATCTCTTCCAGGTGAATGTCGAGGAGGGGCGTCACCTCTGGGCGATGGTCTACCTGCTGCAGAAATATTTCGGCCGCGACGGCCGGGAAGAGGCGGAGGACCTGCTGCGACGCACCTCGGGAGACGCTGACAAGCCGCGCATTCTCGGCGCCTTCAACGAGGCGACACCCGACTGGCTGTCGTTCTTCATGTTCACGACCTTTACCGACCGCGACGGCAAGATGCAGCTCGAGTCGCTGGCGACATCGGGATTCGATCCGCTGGCGCGAACCACTCGCTTCATGCTGACCGAGGAAGGCCATCACATGTTCGTCGGCCGGACGGGCGTCGAGCGCGTTATCGAGCGAACCTGCCAGATCATGAACGAGCACGGCGTCACGGACCCCACGGACAAGGACGCGGTGCGCCGGCACGGCGGCATCGATCTGGCGACCATTCAGAAAAAGATCAACTTCCACTACTCGGTGACGCTGGACCTGTTCGGCGCGGAAATATCGACCAACGCGGCCAATTCATTCAATGCCGGGCTCAAGGGCCGGTTCCGCGAGGCCCAGATAGACGATGACCACCGGCTGGAAAGCGATACCTATCCCGTTGCGCAGGTGGTTGACGGCGAAGTGAAGATCGTCGACATGCCGGCGCTGAGCGCAATCAACGCCAGGCTCTGCGATGACTTTATCGACGACTGCGAGAAGGTCATGAAGCGATGGAACCGCGTGTTTCAGACCCACGGCATCGATTATTCCCTGTGCTTGCCGCATCGCGCGTTCCATCGCGCCGTCGGAGAGTTTGCCGAGGTGCACGCCACGGACAGGGGCGAGATCATCCCGGAATCCGAGTGGCAGGAGCGAAAGCACGAGTGGCTGGCCTCCGACGCCGACCTCGAATACATCCTCTCGCTGATGGTGCCCGAGACCCGGCCGGGCAAGTATGCGAACTGGATCGCCCCGCCCAGGGCCGGCATCAACGGAAAACCAGGCGACTTCGAGTACGTCAAACTGGCAGCCTGAGGCGTGATCGATGAGCAGCCGACAGGAATTCACCGAAGCCGTAAAGACGATCACGGCCCGCATCGCAGCCAGGGACCTCGACGCCGAACTGGAGTCTTTTCTGAACGAGAACTTTCCGCCGGGAGGCGAGGCATTCGACGACCTCGCGACACTGTGCCGCCAGGGCATCGACGAAGGCTGGCTCTGTAACCGCGAGCAGGGCGGCATCAAATTCGGGCGCATCATCGAGCCGGGCGCCGGCACGCACGGTTATTCCGTCGACGTCGTGGAGATGGACGACGTCAGGGGCCCCTATCACGGTCATCCCAACGGCGAAATCGACATGATCATCCCGGAGTCGCCCGGCGTGCAATTCGATGGCCGGGACCAGGGCTGGGTCGTGTATCCGGCGGACTCCGCGCATTTCCCGACCGTGAGCGGCGGCAAGGCCATCGTGCTTTATCTGCTCCCCGATGGCGCTATCGACTTTACCCGGACGGCGCCCTGACAGCGGAGGTCTCGTGACTGATCGCAGGGTATTGGATTCCATCGTCGTGCGCCTCGCCGGCGATTCCGGCGACGGCATTCAGCTCATGGGATCGCAGTTCATCGCCTCTACCGCGCTCTGCGGCAAGGACTTCGCGACCTTCCCGGATTACCCCGCCGAGATCCGCGCGCCCGCAGGCACGACTTTCGGCGTCTCCGCCTATCAGATGAATATCGGTGCAGACCCGATCACCACCGCCGGCGATGCCCCCGATGTCCTGGTGGCCTTCAACCCGGCGGCGCTCAAGGTGAGTCTGCCGCTGTTGGCCAGGGGTGCGCTCGTGATCGCCAATAACGACGGCTTCACGGCACGCAACCTGAGCAAGGCCGGCTACGGCGAGGATCCCCGCGATACCGGCGAGACAGACGGCTACCAGCTCGTGTCCGTCGACATCGGCCGGCTCAACCTCGAGGCTGTGAGACCCTTCGGGCTCTCCAGGAGCGATGCCGGCCGCTGCAAGAATTTCTGGGCGCTCGGACTCCTGATGTGGATGTTCGATCGCCGTCTCGAGCCCATCGAAAACTGGATCAAGCTTAAGTTTTCGACAAAGGAAGTCGTACGAGGCGCGAATCTGGCCGCCCTGCATGCGGGCCACGCCTACGGCGAGACCGCCGAACTGTCGGCGGCCGTGCCCCGGTTCGACATCCGCACGGCGGATCTGCCGGCCGGGGAGTATCGCGGCATCACCGGCTCCGAGGCCCTGGCGCTGGGGCTCGCCGCGGCAGGCGAGCTCGCCGACCGGCCGGTGCTGTTCTGCTCCTATCCGATAACGCCCGCCTCGCCCCTGCTGCATCGTCTTGCGCGTCTTGGCGAGCTCGGCGTCGGCACCTTCCAGGCGGAGGACGAGATCGCCGCAATCTGTGCCGCGATCGGCGCATCCTACGCAGGCGTCATCGGCGTGACCTCGAGTTCGGGCCCCGGCATGGCGCTGAAAACGGAAGCGATGGGGCTCGCGGTCAATGCCGAACTGCCGCTGGTGATCATCAATTCGCAGCGCGGCGGGCCGTCGACCGGGCTGCCGACCAAGACCGAGCAGTCCGATCTCTACCAGGCCGTGTACGGCCGCAATGCCGACACCCCGATTCCCGTCATCGCCGCAATGACGGCCGGCGATTGTTTCCATGCGGCAATCGAGGCGGTACGTATCGCCGTCCGGCACATGACGCCGGTGATCCTGTTGAGCGACGGTTATCTGGCGAATGCTGCGGAGCCGTGGCGCATACCCGACATCGGCGACATCGAACCGATAGCGATCAATGCGCCGCCTGCGCCCGACGACGCGCGCGATACACAGCGCATGGCATTCGAGCGTAACCCGGAGACCCTCGGCAGGCCGTGGATAACGCCGGGCATGCCCGGTCTCATGCACAGGCTGGGCGGCCTCGAGAAAGACATCGACACCGGTCATATCTCCTACGACCCCGACAACCATCAGCGGATGACGGACATGCGCGTGGCCAAAGTCGCCTCGCTCGCCGACTTTATCCCGACGCAAACCATGGAACTCGGGCCCGAGGAAGGCGATCTGCTGGTGATCGGCTGGGGCTCCACCTACGGCCCGATCTTCCAGGCCGTCAGGGAAATACGCGAGTCGCATCCCGGGGTCGCTTTCACGCATGTCCGGTATCTCAATCCGCTGCCCGCCAATCTCGCTGAGCTCATCGGTAAATTCAAAGAGCTGCTGGTCCCGGAGATGAACGCGGGACAGTTCTCGACCTTGTTGCGCGGAAAGCTAGGAGTCGATCCGACGTCATTCTGCAAGGTCACCGGTCAGCCTTTCCTCGTGTCGGAGTTGATCGACAAGATGCAATCCTTGCTGGGGCCGGTGGTGGTCGCCGCGAGCAAGCGTCCCGCCAATCGGGAAGCACGATGAGTGCCACGCTCACGCCAAAGGATTTCGAGACGTCACAGGATTTGCGGTGGTGCCCGGGCTGCGGTGACTACGCCATCCTCAAGGCCGTGACCAAGACACTGGCCGAGGTCGGCGCCAGGCCGGAATCGACTGCGTTCATATCCGGTATCGGATGCGCAGCGCGCTTTCCCTATTACGTCGAGACCTACGGGTTTCACACTATTCACGGGCGCGCGCCGGCCATTGCCACGGGTCTGAAACTGGCAAACGCCGGCATCGACGTCTGGGTCATCACGGGCGACGGCGATGGCCTGTCCATCGGCGGGAACCATCTGCTGCACGCCCTGCGCCGTAACGTCGGCATGAAAATCCTGCTGTTCAACAACGAGATCTACGGGCTCACCAAAGGCCAGTACTCGCCGACCTCCAGGGTCGGGACCATTTCGCCGTCGAGTCCCGGCGGTTCGGTCGACGCGCCCTTGTCGCCGGGGCAGTTCGCGCTGGGCGCCGGCGCGAAGTTTTTCGCCCGCGCCATCGACACCGACAAGGCGGGGCTGGGCGCCGTGCTGAGGCAGGCGCACGCCTTCGAGGGCGCGGCGCTGACCGAGATATTCCAGAACTGCATCGTCTATAACGAAGACGTGTTCGCAGACTTTAGCGACAAAGAAAATGCCGCCGACAGGCAGCTGAAGCTTCAGCACGGCGAACCGATGCTGTTCGGCGCCGACAGGGAAAAGGGCATCCGCTTCGACCCGGACGGGTTTGCGCTGGAGGTCATCGATGCCGGCTCCGCGCCGGATAAGGTGCTGCGGCACGATGCGACCAACGAGGTGATCGCGCGACTGCTGATCGAGCTTGCCGAACCGGTTGCCCTCGGCGTGATCTACAGGCGCCCGGCCGACAGTTTCGAGAAATCCTGGTATGCACCGCGCAAGAACGGCTTGAAACGCAGCAAGAAGGTGTCCGATGTGCTGCGCAGTACCAATACCTGGACGGTGAGCTGATATGTCGAACGATATCCCTGACGGCATGACTGCGGCCGTGCTCGAGGTCAACGGCGAGGAGTACCTGGTGGTGTTCCCGACCCACCATACGCTGCTCGAGGTGCTGCGCGAGGAATGCAAGCTGACCGGCACCAAGCACGGCTGCGAGCTGGGCGAATGCGGCGCCTGTGCGGTGCTGGTGGACGGCGAGCCGGTGCTGTCCTGCCTGCAGATCACGACCGCCGTGGTCGGCAAATCCGTCCGGACGGTCGAGGGGCTACAGCAGGGAAATTCTCTGCATCCCCTGCAGGAGACGTTCGCCGACTTGGGTGCTGCCCAATGCGGCTACTGCACGCCGGGGTTATTGATGGTGGCCGAAGCACTGCTGAATGAGGACCCCGAAGCGGACGACGAGCAGATTGCCGAAGCACTGTCCGGAAACATCTGTCGCTGCACCGGCTATAACCGCATCGTCGAGGCCGTCAAGTGGGCGGCCGCAAAACAAAGAGGCGACGACTGGCGGCCCGACGAAGCATTGTTCACGGGGCACGAGGTCCCTCGCTAGGGCCGGACATGGTCAAGGCAATCCCGACAGCACGCAGGCAGGACGGGCAGCAGGCCGACGCCGGTTTCAGGATCATCGGCAAGCCGTTTCGCCGGGTCGACGGGCGCGCAAAGGTCACCGGACAGACACGTTTCGCGGACGACCTGGATTTTCCGCGCATGTGCCACATCAAGCTGGTCCGGAGCACCGTGCCGCACGCCCACATCAGGAGCATCGATTTCTCGGCGGCGCTTGCGATGGACGGCGTGCTGGGCACCTTGGTCGGACAGGAACTGCCGGAGGCTTTCGGCATCCTGCCCGTGTCGGAGGACGAGCATGCCCTGGCCATCGGCACGGTGCGCTTCGTGGGCGATGCCGTGGCGGCGGTTGCCGCGACGTCGGAAGATGCCGCGCATGAAGCGGCCCTGGCCGTCAAAGTCGACTACCAACTGCTGCCCACCATCGCCAGCGTCGCCGAGGCGCTCGCCACGCCGGAGCCGCAGATCCACAGTTACGCCGACGACGGCAACCTGCACAAAAAGATCTCGCTGAAGTTCGGCGATGTCGATCGAGGCTTCGGGGAGGCCGACCTCATCCTGGCAGACAATTTCTACTATGAGGGCAGCAATCACCTGGCACTGGAACAACATTCAACGGTCGCTTTCGCCGAGGACGATGATCGAGTCACCGTGTATTCGGCGACGCAGTGTCCGCATTACGTGCACCGGGCACTGACCAAAACGCTCGGCCTGCCGTCATCGCGCATCCGCGTGATCGCCTGTTCCAACGGCGGCGGATTCGGCGGCAAGAGCGACCCGTTCAACCACGAGATCGTGGTCGCCAAGATGGCACTCAAGCTCGGCCGCCCGGCGAAGATCACCATGACCCGCGAGGAGGTGTTCTACTGTCACCGCGGCCGCCATCCGGTGCAGATGCACGTCAAGACCGGCTTCCGCGGCGACGGCACCATGACGGCGCAGCACCTGCGCACCACGCTGGACGGCGGTGCCTTCGGCAGCTATGGCGTCGCCAGCACCTATTACACCGGCGCCTTGCAGACCACGACCTACCGACTGCCGAGTTACTGGTTCGAGGGCGCGCGCGCCTTCACCAACAAACCGCCCTGTGGACCCAAACGCGGCCACGGCACGCCACAACCGCGCTTCGCCTTCGAGGTGCATCTGGACAAGGCGGCGCATGCACTCGGCGTCGATCCGGCCGAACTTCGCCTCAGAAATCTTGCCGAGCCCGGCTCGATCACCGCCAACTGGCTGCGCCTCGGCACCATCGGCCTAAAGGAATGCATCCAGGCGGTCGTCGCGGGCAGCGGCTGGACGGAACGTTACGGCAAACTGCCCAAGGGCCGCGGGCTGGGCCTGGCTTGCAGCGCCTATATGACCGGTGCCGGCCTGCCGATCTACTGGAACCACATGCCGCAGTCGGGCGTGCAGCTCAAGCTCGATCGCAGCGGCAACGTCGCGGTGTTCTGCGGCGAGACCGAGATCGGCCAGGGTTCCGACAGCATTCTCGCCGGCATCGTCGCCGAGATTCTGGGTATCGATCTCGCCGACATTCGCCTGTGCGTGGCCGACACCGACCTGACCCCGGTGGACCTCGGCAGCTATTCCTCGCGCGTCACCCTGATGGTCGGCCAGGCCGCCAGGCAAGCCGCCGAGAGAGCGCGAGACCAGATCGCCGAAGCGGTCGCCGAGCACATGGAGCTGCCGAAAGCGTCGCTGGTGTTTGCCGATGGTCGGGTCTTTCCCGCCGACGATCCGGAGGAGGCCATCGCTTTCAAGGAGGCGGTCGTCATCGCAGAATCCCGGTTCGGCACGCTGGGCACGACGGGTTCGTATATTCCGCCGCGCGCCCCGGGGCGCTATCGCGGCGCCGGCGTCGGTCCCTCGCCGACCTACTCGTACTCGGCCAGCGTCATCGAAGTCGAGGTCGATCCCGCCACCGGCGTCTATGAGGTCCGCGAAGTCTGGATCGCCCACGACATCGGTCGCGCCCTCAATCCCGTGCTGGCGCTGGGACAGATCGAGGGCAGCGTCTACATGGGCCTCGGCGAGGCGGTGATGGAGGAGCAGGCGTTCCGCCGCCTGCCGAAGCGCCTGTCGGGATCGCTGGTGCACAAGATGCCGTCGATGCTGGAGTACAAGAGTCCGGGCTTTCACGACATGCCGGCAATGACCTGCTACCTGATCGAGACCGACGATGAACGCGGTCCCTACGGCGCGAAGGAAGCCGGCCAGGGACCGTTGCTGCCGATCATGCCGGCCGTTGCCAACGCGATCTTCGACGCGGTCGGCGTACGGGTCGACCAGGTGCCGATACACCCGGACATGATTCTGAAGGGACTCAGGGCAGCCGCCGAAGGCCGCGAACCGCGTGTCGGTCCCACAGAGTTCCCGGACATCGACTACGGCGAGCCGCTGATCGTGCATACGCCCGAGGAGGGCGGCGA
This sequence comes from Woeseia sp., assembly GCA_046760025.1. Lineage (GTDB taxonomy): Bacteria > Pseudomonadota > Gammaproteobacteria > Steroidobacterales > Woeseiaceae > JACZWL01. Next base: position 8,275 of record JBHIDG010000099.1, read on the forward strand.
CGGGCGCGCCGCCGATGACCCGAAGGCGAAGAAAAAGGGCCTGCGCTCGGCATCGGGCACCATGAAGGACCGCGACGAGGCCTTGAAGGAGCACAGCAGTGCTACGCTTACCACCGATTAAGCTCGTAACGCCTGCGTCCCTCCGGGAGGCGGCACAACTGATCGCCGGCGGCGATACCCGGCTGGTGGCCGGCGGCACGGATCTGTGGCCCAACATGAAGCGGCGCCATCAGAAGGCCGAGACCGTGGTCAGCCTGATGTCGGTCCCGGAACTCGCTTCGATCGATACGGCAGATACGGACATCCGGCTCGGCGCAACGGCGACGCTGACCGACATCCTGAGGCACGATCAAATACGCAAACGCTATCCGGCGCTGGCGACGGCAGTCGCCTCGATCTCGTCTCCGCCGTTGCGCAACATGGGCACCATCGGCGGCAACCTCTGCATCGACACCCGCTGCACCTATTACAACCAGACCGAGGAATGGCGCCGTTCGATCGACTACTGCCTCAAGGAACAGGGAGAGATCTGCTGGGTCGCGACCAAGTCGCCGAAATGCTGGGCGCATACCGCCAGCGATTCGGCGCCGATACTCTGCGCGCTGCATGCAAGCGTCAAACTGGTGTCGAAAAAGGGAGCACGCGAGCTGCCGCTTGAGGACATGTACGTGGATGACGGCATCGACTATCTGGCCAAGCGGCCCGACGAGATCCTGACCGAGATCATTGTCCCCGGCAAGAGCGACAGCACGCATTGCCGCTCGGCATTCTGGAAGCTGAGACGGCGCGGCTCCATCGACTTCTCCACCCTGTCGGTCGCGGCCGCGGTATGGACCGACGATAAAGACGTGGTCACCCGCGCTGCCATGTACCTGGGCGCCGTGGGCTCGGCCCCGATGCCGGTTACCCAAATTGAGACCGCTCTAATCGGCAACGAGATCACGGAAGAGGCAATCGCAAAAATTGCCCATGCCGCACACAAGATCGCCCGGCCCATGGACAACACCGATTTCGCCCCCTCATGGCGCGGCAAGATGACCGAGCACTACGTGACCGCGGCCCTGAGAGAAATCGCCGGAATGCCCCCGCTCCACATGCGACCGCGGCACTTGCTCAGAGTCGTCTAAGAAAAACCTGATCTAAACAGACAGTGCCCGATTGCACCGCAGTCCATGCAGCAATGGTAGACCGGGTTTCGTTTGCGGTGTCAGGGGCAGCAAACGTTCGAGGCTGTGTGAAAACTCCTCAACAGGCTCACCCCAGAAGTCGCCTTCAAACGCAACGTGAGACGCTATTGACTAGCTCACGAGCCGATAACGTCCTGTCAAGTCATCGATTAACTTCGATATCGAAATGCAACACATCCTCGCGTCTTCCGAGTTTCGAGTACAGCGCTGTCGCTGGTGTATCACCGAGATAGGCCTGTACGAATACGACATGGGCTTGATGCGTCGGCGCAATTTTCTGTACTTCCTCAATAAGCGCCGTGGCAATGCCTTTGCGCCGGTGCGCGGCTGCAACTGCAAGATCGTAGATGTAGATTTCGCTTCGCTCCTGTTCGAACTTGACGAGCTCATATGCTGCGATACCGCCAACGACCACGCCATTCTTCAACGCGGCGAGCGCGATAAAGTAATCGCTCCC
>JBHIDG010000100.1:0-9895 GCA_046760025.1 Woeseia sp.
CAACTGAGCTACGGGCGCAGGATGCTGTCAGGGGTTCATTCTAAGAGATAGAGCTGCAACATCAAATCGGGTAATTGCTCTGGGTTCGGCGGGCAGGCGGGCTGAACAATCGCGGAACCGGCGACGTATTTCTCAGTCTATGGTTGTGTCTACCCGGTGTGTCGCGGCCTCGGGCCACTGGGCCTGAACTATCCTTACAATTCGTTAATGGGGCCGTGCATCACCATCGTACCGTCGAGGGGGGGTCTCATGAGCACGCACATTACCCGCAGGGAAACTCTGAGTTTGCTGGCGGCAGGGGCTGCCGGTCTGGTTGTGCCCGGTGTGCCGGTTTCTGCGAGGGTGCGCGACAGTGTCGAGTATCGTCGCCTCGGTCGGACCGATCTCCAGGTGTCAGTCGTGGGATTCGGTGGCCTGTCTATCGGCCTGGCCGGCACCGAGCAGCAGCGTGTCAGCCAACTGCTCAACCAGGCGCTCGATAATGGCCTGAACATGATCGACACGGCCGAGTGTTACGGGCATCCGGACAGGAATCATTCCGAAACGCTCATCGGCAAGGCTATCGGGTCACGGCGCGATGAGTACGTGTTGAGCTCGAAAGTGGGGCACGAGAACGGGCATTTCGGGCAGGGAGCTGACTGGTCATCGGCATCCGTCCATCGCAGCATCGATCGAAGCCTCGAGCGACTCGGTACGGATTACCTGGATATCGTTCACGTGCACGGCAGCGCCGTTGAAGTGTTGCAGGCCGGGGAAGTGACCGAAGCGCTGAAGCAGGCGCAGCAGGCCGGCAAGATCCGCTTCCTGGCCTACAGCGGCAGCGGCGAGCGGATGCGTCATGCCATCGAATCGGATGAGTTCGACGTGGTACAGCTTACGCTGAATGTCTTCGAGCAAAACACGATCGACGATCTGTTGCCGCTCACCGGGGAACGGGACATCGGTGTGATCGCGAAACGCCCCATCGGCAACGCGGTCTGGCGATATGCACAGCGGCCGGAGTGGGAGTGGTATGCGGAGTACTGGGATCTCATCGAATTACTGGGCTATCCGTTTTTCGAAGGCGATGCGCTCACCGATCCCGGGCCGCAGGGAGCCGGTGGCATGGCGCTGCGGTTCGTGACCAGCACGCCCGGGCTGCACACGGCCATCGTCGGCACCACGAGTCCCGGCCGGTGGACCCAGAATAACGGCAACGTGGCTGCGGGGCCGTTATCCGAAGACCGGTATCAGGCCATTCGGGCAAGCTGGCGGGCGCTGCCAGACGAGAAACGGCAACTCGGTTGAGGCCGGCCCGGCGGCGCTGAATCTTGTTTATTTTGACTCGCTCGGAGCGATCGGTTCCGGGCTTCGGGTTTCAGCGGTCCGCCGCATCGCGATTCATCGAGATGCGCGCCGCATATCGTCGATCTCGACTCTGAATCTGTACGGCCGTTGAGCGTCTTCCCCGGCATAAGCAACACCGACCCTGGGTTCGGCGATGACATGCTCGTCATTGGTCGGGATCTGCTGGTCCTCGATCCAGATGCGATTCTCGAGCAGGCTGGTTCCGCTGAGATCTGTGGTAATCCCGAGCGCCTGAGCGAGGGAACCGGGGCCCGAGAGCAGTAACTTATCGACACATCGTTTCCTGCGCCTTTGCAGCATTGCATCACAACCGTCAAAGGGTTGGCCTGCCCTGATCAATATGGCATGTGGCGTGCCGACCTCGCTGGTGACGACATTGAACAGATGGTGAATCCCATAGCATAAGTACACATACGCCGTGCCACCCTGGCTATACATCGGTTCGGTTCTTTTCGTTCGTCGTCCCCCATAGGCATGGCTCGCCTTGTCGGTAACGCCGGCATAGGCTTCTGTTTCCGTGATGACGGCTTTGGTCACATGACCGTTCATTTTGGTGCACAGCACCTTGCCCAGCAGTTCCCGGCTGATCTGCACGACATCGTCTCGAATGTAGAACTCGCGCGGGAGTTTCATATGACTCAGTGTCTTGGGGTCGTCAAGCGGCCTAGTCCATGCCCTTAATGTTAGCAACCGGGTACAGGCGATGCGCCACCTCGGCGATACCCTGCTGCTCGAGCACGGCAAGCACGTGATCGAGGTTTTTGTAGGCGTGCCCGCATTCATCCAGCGGCGTGCGTCGGGTGTTGCCGACGATGCCCTTGATCTTTACGCCACCGAGCTTGCGGGTGATCTGTTTCATCTCGGTGTCGATATCGTCGTGCTGTTCGCGCAGTGAGCGCTTCGCCTGGCCGCGGCCCATCACCCGGCCGGCACCGTGGTTGACCGAGCAGCCGGAGCGGTAGGCGCCTTCTTTCGGGTAGAGGATGGCGGCGCCATGCAGCATCGATCCCGGCACGAGGCACGGGTGTCCGGTTTTCTCCCATTTGGTGCCGGCGAGGTCCGGGTGCCCGGCGGGAAAGGCCCTCGTTGCGCCCTTTCGATGTACGAAGCCACGTTTTGTCGTGCCGTCGGGTAATACCAGGGTTTCCTCCTGCACCAGGTTGTGCGAGATCTCGTAGAACACCTCGCCCGTGACACCGAACGCCTTCTCCAGCGCTTGTTGCACGCCACGGACGATGACGTGCCGGTTGGCAACGGCATAGTTCGCGGCCGAGTTGTGATGGGACCAGTATTCCTTGCCGAGCGGCTCGTCGGCGCGCAGCCAGGAATCCTCCCGGCGGTTTTTCGGCAGGCCCCGGAGCTTCGCGCCCGCATAGAAGTAATGGTTGGCCGTCTGCCAGCCGTAGCCGCGGCTGCCGCAGTGGATCATGACCCATACGGAACCGTCGCCGCGGTCGACCTGCATCTCGACGAAGTGATTGCCGCCGCCGACCGAACCGAGTTGCGGCGATGCCTTGCTGCGGGCGCGCTCGATACGTTCGGTATCGAGGAAAGACTCATCGACACTTATATATTGTCGCTCGCAAACATCTGAACTCACGCCCAGCGCCCTGGCGCCGTAACGGAATATCTCCTCGACTTTTTTGTCGGCGATGCGCGGCATGTGCTTCGGCCTGTGGCTGCCGATGCCGGTCGCGATGCGCAGCTCGACTTCTTTTATCCATTTCTCGCGCTTGTTCCAGCTCGCGACGTCCCTTGCATGCAGACCCGGCACCCTCAGATAAATAACGCCACAGGAGATGTCGTAACCGCTGCCGGACTGGATGATGACGTCCTCGGTGACGGCGACGCCGCCGACGGGAATGCCGTAACCGAGATGCACATCCGGCATGAGATAGAGCCCGAGCATGCCGGGATAGCTCGCCGCCTGCGCGGCTTGGCGCCAGAGCGCCTCGTCAGTCTGCTGAAACAGGGCCTCCGACAGGAACGCGTGAACTTCGGTCGTCATCTCGCCGACACGGGGCAACAGGTAGTGGCCCTCGTCGATCCGTTCTATTTGCTGCATGAACGACATGGCAGTCATCACTGTAGACCATCGGGAATGAATATGCGTATGCGGAGGCCAGATACAATATGGATCTGTTAATCTGGATATTTGTGTCGCTCACCCCCGCGAGGCGCACTTCGTGCGTCCAAATCGGTATTCCCGCCGACCTATGCGAGCAGTTCAGGTCTGTGTTCGGTCAACCAGTTGATCAGATGCTGCAGCAATTCATCAGCAGCTTTGATGCATTCTGCAACGGAATTTTCGTCCGCATCGATTCCCGTGCAGTCGATCGCATTTCGTTTGACGCGGAAGGTATCAAGAACCAGCATCTGATCCTTTTCAAGACCGATGGAGTGCGTCAGCGACTGGATCACGGTGGCGTGATGTCCCGGTTTGCTTTTCGCCGTCCGGTAGCCATTGGCCCATAAGCCGACCATCGATGCCTGCACGATAGCACGGTAAGCGGCGTCCAGCCGTGTTTCGGGACTGATGGACTCCTGCCGGGCGTCGGCAATACTTCGTCTTACTGCGGCCAGGACTCTGGCAACCTGCTCCACATCGGTCGTATGCTCAGCCAGCGCTCCGATCTTCGACAAGTTTGGCAAGCTCATCGTCGTCCCCTATCACGAATGTCCTGGGTTCTTCCAGCACACGCATGACAAAGCGGTCTTTTCTGCCTTTCCGGTCAACAAACTTATCGGTGGTCATCACCACCGGATTAATCTGGCGGCCAAGCGTAACTTGCAGTGGTGACAATGCCTGCACACCTTCCCGTAACGATAGATCGCCGAGAACGAGCACATCGACATCACTCGTCAGGTCTTGCGTGCCGGACGCCATCGACCCGAATACAAATGCCAGCTCAATTTTGTCAGACAACCCGGCCAAAGCGTCTTTCAATAACGTGGCCATTCCGATGGTTTTGCGAAAGATCGCCGCCAACTCGTTGTAGACAGGGCATGCCCGATTCGCCTGGTAGAGCACCTGGTTGCCGGCATGCTCTCGCAGCAATAACCCGGACTCCGACATCGCTTTGAGTTCCCGGTGACTGGAACCGGCCGAGATGCCCGTCATTCGTGCAAGTTCGCGCACGTGAAATTTTTCGTCAGGCCGCAGCAGCAACTGGGCCAGCAGTTGCCGCCGGTATGAGCCGAACATCAGTTCTATCGCTTGCTTGGGCATATGAGACACCGGCTGTTCTCAAAATCGCTACGACTGTAGCTATTTTGAGAACATTTGCAAACGACAGCGGAAAATGTCGAAAGCGGATACCGTGTTGCCCGCCGCCGCGTTCTCTGTACTCGACGTTGCCGAATCGACTCGGCCGCGGGAAGACTCAGGACCTGCGGGACTTCCTAATGAGCAACAAGGTGTTCGGGCGTCGGTACCAGCGTGTCAAGCCGGTGGCCCTGGTCAGACCGTGCCTGCCGGCATAGAAAATGTATGTCTTGGCTTTTTATCTTATTGATTACATACTTCGCCGCGGGCCGGCAACGAAAAGGAGGTGATCCAATGTCTAGTGAGTGTAATACGGTATTTGCGAAAACCTTGGATCTGGCGAAGATGATGGAGCATTATTCTTTTTGAGGTTCAGTTTTCGAGATATCGATCTCACGGAAGGCCGCGCCAAGCGGCCTTTCTTGTCTTGAGAAAAAAAAAAGCGGCGGGCCTGACCCGCCGCTTTCGTGTTCAGAATATATCGGAACTTATTCTTCTTCCTCGTCCGCCGCCCTGCGTCGGTTCTGGGCGTTGTAGACGCGTGCGGAATCGCAGTCGAGCAGACCTCCGAAAAGCTCGGCGGCTTTGGCGTAACCGCCTGCGGCATATGCATCCCAGTCCGCACCCTGTTGTTCGTGGGTTCGATGTCCGGTGACGAATTTGAAGTCGAACTCCTCGCCACCGCCGCCATAGGCGGGGAACAACACCCACATGCCGGCGGTCGATCCATGCCCGGTCCGGTAGTCGGCCCAGGATTCAAGTGCGGGCGCGACATCGCCGAAGGTCTTGCCGTCGGCGATATTGCAGTCCGAAAAAGACAGCACGATGTTGGACGGCGGGTCATCGTCCTCGGGCGGCTGCTTGAAATTCACCGCTGCGAAATTCCCATGGGCGTTGCACGGTGCAACCCTGTCGAACTCCGCCTGCAGTTCACCGCCGTTCGCGACCCAGTCGTCCTGTAAGCGACCCAGAGTCTTCGCGTCCCTTGCCGCACCGAGCCAGGCGACGTCGAAGTCCTGTTCGGGACCGGCATAAAACTTGGTCAGCGTCCATGCCGTGTAGTCGCTCATTTCCCGCTCATCGGCCCACTTGTTCCATTTGGCGATCACCTTATCGAGATCGGCCGGCCCCATACCGTCGTTGTACTTGCAGGCGAAAAGCTCGACGGGTATGGCAGCATCAGGCGCTTCCTGCTCTTCCTGTGCAAAACCGGTGCCTCCTGCCGCAAGGATGAAGCCGCCGGTTGCCAGCGTTATCAGAAACTTCTTCATTGATTGCCTCCATTTGTTGTTATTGGGAAGCGCCGGATCCGGCGCCGATGAGATCAATTATAGCCGGACAGCCGGTGAAATCAGCCTACCGGCCAGATTCATTGTCAAAGAATCCGGGTCAGAGCGTGGCTGTCTCGATGATCGATTTCGCCTCATCTGCATGCTTGCCATAGTAATACGGCTCAGCCGCCACATAGATCATCATGTACAGTAATTCATTGGCGATGAATGCGCCGACCAATCCCTTGTAGTCGGGACCATCCGATACCGATGCATTGAAGTCCAGCAAAATACCGTCCGATGTCCCGAAATGATGCGGGCGAAGGTTTGACGTAGTTACCGCGGCATTACCCTCCCCGTACAGCTTGACAATCGACGATTCCGTCAATTCCTCCAACTCGTTGGGAAGCATATCGGCTCGGAATGCCGGCAATGCTGCTCTTTTTTTTCTGTCCCGCAATAGCGGCTCGCCATTCGGTACTGCCGGAATGATTAGCAAACGGTTCAGCAAGAGGCCGTCTTGCGTCCACACCTGTGTGCTTTTCCTTATATTCGGAGTTTGGCTTGCCGGTGCTTTGTTCCAGGTTATCCCCGGGCTCACTTTCAATCCCCCAACTGCGACAGTGCCTGAATAAACAGCTCCATAACTCACGCATCCGCTGACTACCATGGACACAACCAATATCACCAGCGCACGACTTTTCATTGTGCGTCCCCCTTGAGATAGAATTCGATCATTGCGCGATCTGTCGCATCAGGCTTTGCATCGAGATAACGAACGAAGTTCTCACACGCATTCACAATGTCGTCAGACTTCAAGTACAAATAGCCCAGACTCTTGTAAGCCTCCGGAGGTGGATCGCCGTGGTCGATTGATTTTTGATAAGCGCTCATTGCCAATTCATGGTCGCCCGAATCACTACGTTGGCGGTACATCTCGCCGAGAAAATAACTTGTTAGTGCGGGCGCCACGCCAATTTCCTCATGCCGCAGCAGCATCTCTTGTGTGCGCCCAAATCGATTTGTATCGAGCTGATCTTCCATCAAAAACAGATAATGTTCATTGAGGAAGTCGATGTACTCCTCGTCAATAGCCGACCCGCTCGCTTCAGGCCCATATCGTGATGTTACCCACTCTTCGAGATCCTCTGCGCGCTTTTCGGGGCTGGGATGTGTTTTGGTGAAGATATTTGGTTTCCGCCTCTTGACCACAGCCGCCTGCTCTTCCGCAATGAGCATTTTCCATACCCGGTGTGAGGCGTGCGGATCATAGCCGGCGTCTGCGATCAATCGGGTACCCAGAAAATCGGCCTCTGCTTCCTGTCCGCGTGAGTATGCGAGGATGCTCAATATAGCCGTCACCTGTGCAGCGGGCACGCTGACCCCGGCAAGTACTGCAGCCGCGAAATCGATAAATTGGCCGGCGGCAAGCCCGCTCTTGATGCCCCTGAATCGCTCCAACGTATGCAGCCGCGTATAATGTGCAATTTCGTGGCCGATGACCACAGCCACTTCATCCGTAGTCGTTGCTCTGACCAGGAACCCGGTCCAGATCTGCATCATCCCGTTTGCCGCCATCGATGCATTAAAGCCGGGATTTCTAATGACGTACACACGTATGTCGGGACAGTAATCACCGGCAACACGACACACCACGGCACCTACATATTCATTCAAATGAGGATCTTTGACGAGAAGCGCTGATTGCCGGATCTGCCGCTCATAGTCCCGTAGCTCCATCCAGATGCCCTTCTCGTCCTTCGCGCGCTCCGGATGATATCCTGGCGGAATTTTCGGATCTATTTCATCAGCATTTACGGGAAACGCAATCATTGGTTGCACAGCCAGAAGTGACAGCGCGAATAGTGCTGGCGATTTATGAACCATGGATTTCAATTCGCGGGGATATCTTTGAACAGGGCATTGACTGCCGCAGCAGCGCCATCCGCATTTCTCAGCTCGCCGCTTCCTGACCATACAACGTTAAACCAGACGATATCGCCGGATTCGAGGTCAACGAGAGAGGCGAACCCTGATTCCTGCCCGGTAGGCAAGACGTTTCCGTAGGCTGCAGCTAATATGGCAAATAGGACACGGCCACCGGACGCCTGATAATCCCGATAGAATACAAACATTGCGTAATCTGCGTCGCGTTTCTGACCGATCTCGTGAATACCGGAGCCAAGTGACCAATCAAAATTATCTTGCTTTGTCGGCAGCTTGAAACCGCCAAAATAGTTTCGAATTAATGTCGTGCCGACGGCTGCATGCAACTTACGGTATTGAATCTCCCGATCGTCCAGACTCTCTTCGTCCAGGACTGTTAAATCAGTGCCCCTGTTCACAGCAAAGTCCCGAACGGCGCCGGCAAAATTGATCCTCGCGGCATCAGTCCATTCCGCGTGGGGCTGGGGAATACCACCGGCAGTCACCAAGTAGTATTTGATGTCCGGTGGCATCAGTATGATTCTGGGATTCTCCGATATGCTGTCCAGTTTGTCGATCTGCCGCACGCCCTGAGAAGCGCAGCCCGCTATGACCACGAATGCCAGCATTGACAGTGCAGGCCCAAAAGACTTGCGGCCGCTGTTCTCGTGTGTTGTTTGCTTGAACATACGCATGCCCCCTTATTCTCCGAACCGCGGAGCAGCAGACAAACAGTGGTTGCCCATCGCCGCATGTCTCAGTATACACGAGGCCGTTTGAAGCTCGGAACGGGTCTTACGCCACGTTGGCCCGCGGTAGAGTTTCATCCAGAGAGATCAATAATGCATCGATCTCGTCGCTGTTGTTGTAGTGAACCGGGCCTATGCGGACTGCCCCGCCGGTTTCGAAAATTCCCAATGCCTTTACCGGCTCGAGCGCGTAGTTGTGGCCGCTCCAGACGAAGATGTTTCTCTTCGCCAGTGACTCCGCGATCGTTGCCGGTGCGACGCCGTCGACCGTAAAGGCCACCGTCGGCACCCGCCGGTCCATGGCGTCTTTCGCGGTGATGCCCTGGACGCGAACACCCGGTAGTTGTTGCAGCCCGTCGATCAGGTGGATCGCCAGGCCGGTCTCGTAGTCGAACAGGCAGTCCATTGCCGCGTGCACGTGGCGGCGACGGCCCTGGTATTGCTGATTCTGTTCCTGAAAATCACCGGCCATCGTCTCGCCGATCCAGGCACGGTAATCGACCGCCGCACTCGTGCCGGCCATGCCCTCATGGCTTTGGGTGCCGGTCTCGAAACAGCCGGGCGGCTCGTCGGGCGCCGGCCGGACCTTGTATGCCTCCAGTTGTTCGAGTACTTCTCTCTTGCCCCAGAGGATGCCCTGGTGGGGCCCGAAAAACTTGTACGCCGAACAGACCAGGAAGTCACAGCCGAGGTCCTGCACGTCCGTCGATACGTGCGGAACGGATTGCACGGCATCGACGTAGGTCCACGCACCCGCGTCGCGGGCTTTTCGGCTGATCGTTTTGACGTCGTTGATCGTGCCGGTTAGGTTGCTCGCGCCAGCGACGCAGACCAGTCGGGTCCTCTCCGACAGCAGATCGTCGAGAATTGACAGATCGAACTCGAATGTCTCGAGGTCGAATGGCAGCCAATTTATTTCTAGGTTCAGATCACGCGCGAGCAGCACCCAGGGCTGCACGTTCGCATCGTGGTCCATGCGCGTGACGATGATCTCGTCGCCCGGCTGCATCCGCCGCCCTATCGACCTCGACAGGTACAGCGTAATCGTGGTCATGTTCTGGCCGAAGACGATCTCGTCGGCGCTCGCTGCGTTGAGCATGTCGGCCATCGCCGAGTGAGCCTCCTCGACAATAGCCGTCGCTCGCGTTGATGTTCGAAAGTAACCGCCTATGTTGGCACTGGCCTCGAGCATACACGCCGACATCTCGTCCACGACCGATTGCGGCACCTGGGTGCCGGCGGGATTGTCGAGATAGATCCTCGCTATGCCGTCGTCGCCAACGGCGAGCGCCGGAAAGCGGGACCGGATTGCATCGATGTCGTACTTCATGAAGTGT
>JBHIDG010000101.1:0-9869 GCA_046760025.1 Woeseia sp.
CACTCGCGGATAACGACGTACTGGCAAAGGTCACCGACAGCCGGCCGTTGACGTCGTCCGTGGGCCAGGCCGCCCGCAGCGAGCGCGCCATGATCACATCGAAAGTGGGTAGGTCAAGCGGCGGCATCGACACCAACGACATGAGCCGCAACACGGGCGGCACCAGTCTCAGCGGCCGTTCGACGACCGAGGTGTCCAGTCCTGTGGCCGGTCTGGGCCAGAATGCGGGCGGAGCCCGGCGCACGGGGTCGAGTGGCAGAGCATCGCGCAGCCGCGAGGAAATCGAACTCGTTTTCGACAAGAACAAGGGCGCAATCTTCGCGCTTTACAATCGTGCACTGCGAATGGATCCGACCCTGGAAGGAAAACTGGTCCTGCGTCTGACCATCGCACCTTCCGGCGAAGTCACGTTCTGCGAGATCGTTTCCAGCGAGTTGGGTGACGCGGATCTCGAACGCAAGCTTGTTCAGCGGGTCAAGCTGTTCCGTTTCGAGGCGAAAGACGTCGAACCGATCACGACCACCAAACCTATCGATTTCTTCCCGGCCTGATCGCCGATCAATGGTAAGCTGCCAGGCAACCGAGACGCCTGCGATCGGTTGCTACGATGCCAAGAATAATATTCGCATTCTTGCTGGTATGTACTTTCGTTGCAATGCCGGAAAACGGTCGTGCCGAGCGCTATCCGCTGTTCGATTCGCAGGAAACGCTGGAGATCATTCTCGAGCTCCCGATACGCGAATTGCTAAAGCGCGCCCGGAGCAAGCCGATCGTCGATGGTCGGCTTCACTATACTGACGCGGGCGGCCGTGTAATCGCAATCGACATTAATTTGACGTCGCGCGGCAGGTCGCGGCTTGAGCATTGTTCGTTCCCGCCGCTGACAATCAAGCTCCACACTGAGCAAACCGATGCCACTTTGTTTGCCGGACAGGACAAACTGAAGATCGTCACGCACTGCCGAAACGGGGCGACCTATCTCAAGTATTTGCACCTGGAATACGGCATCTACAGGGCCTACAACGTCTTGTCGGATTACTCGTTCCGGGTTCGTATGCTGAACGTCATCTACCGGGATAGCGAGGACAAGCGGCGCGACGACACGCGGCCGGCCTTCTTTATCGAGTCCGACGGGGAATTGGCACAGCGCCTCGGGATGAGAACCATTACGACAAACGCCATTCGGCCGCATCAATTCAATCAGGCGGAAATCAACATCTACGAGCTGTTTCAGTACATGATTGCGAACACGGACTGGGCAATCACCAAGGGCCCCGGCACGGAAAACTGTTGTCACAACGGAAAAGTGATCGCAATGCCGGGCGCGGAACAAGGCTGGATCGTCGTGCCTTACGACTTCGATCAGGCAGGCATCATTAATACGAGTTATGCGCTACCCGCCGATGGCCTCGGAATCAGCAAGGTGCGGCAGCGGCTCTATCGTGGCAGGTGCCGGCACAACGACGAGTTGCACAGGACAATCGAATTGTTCAACGATCGGCGTGAAGCAGTCGAGGCGGAGATCGCTCCGCAGGCTTTGACCGCAAGGGCGCGCCGGTCAGCCGGGAAATTTGTCGCAGGCTTCTATTCGACTATCAATAATCCGGCAAAAATACAAAAGAAGATCGTCCGCGCCTGTCGAGGTCGCTAGCGCCAATATGCAAAACCGAGTGAGGGAAATCATCGTGTCTGCTACCAGAGCAAGGCAGCTCCTGCCAGCATTGTTCCTTTTTGTCGGAGGCTCTTGTATCGCCGAGAAGATCAGTCCCATGGACGGATACGAGGGCCTTACTGAACTTTTCGATGAATGGCGGGAGTTCGAGCAGCCTCCGATGCGAGATGGTGCACCGGACTACACGGCCGCGAGATTTACCGCTGCTTATGAGGAGTTCAGGGACTATCAGTCTCGTCTCCGGGCGATCGATGCGACCAGGTGGCCTATCGAGCAACAGGTCGACTGGCATCTGCTGCGCGCTGAAATGAATGGCTTCGACTTCAATCATCGCGTATTGAAGCCGTGGTTGCGTGATCCCGCATTCTACCAATCAGTCTGGACATTCGAGAGTGATACGCCGGCGCACGAAGGGCCGGCACATCATGCCCTGCTGGAACTCTGGACCTACGAATTTCCACTGTCACCTGAGGCGGAAGCACGGCTGATCGCAGACCTGCGCGTCATACCACCGTTACTGGATCAGGCGCGCGTTAACCTGACAGGCAATGCACGCGACTTGTGGATCGCCGGCATTACGAACATTCGAGACCAGCGCAAAAATCTCGACGACATGCTCGATTTGATAGGTGAGGGCGCTGGTAGCGAACTGCGTGGGGCCCTCTCACAGGCGCAGCAGGCGACATCGTTCTTCGCCACGTGGCTCGAGGAGCAAGTGCCGTTCAAAAGCGGCCCATCCGGCATCGGCAAGGAAAACTACACCTGGTATCTCAGGAATGTTCATTACGTGCCGCTGACCTGGGAGGAGGAGGTCAGCCTGTTAAAAAGAGAGCTCGACCGCGCGTGGGCATCACTCAGGCTCGAAGAACATCGCAACCGAAAAATCCCGCCGCTGGTCTCGATCGAAAGTGTGGAAGAGTATGATTGGCGCGCCAACGATTCCGTAACGAATTACATCGCATTTCTCGACGAGCAGGACATTCTGCCGGTTCCTGACTATTACGATCAGGCGCTTCGTGAACACGTAGGCACGTTCGTGCCTAAAGAGACCAGAAACTTTTTCTGGACTGCCGTGCACTTCGAACCGACGACCTTGTGGACGCATTTCTACCACTGGTTCGATCTGGCGCGAATGAAACGGGAACCGCATCCGAGCCCGGTCAGGCGGGGTCCGCTTCTTTACAACATCTGGGACAGCCGGGCGGAAGGCATGGCGACAGGGGTCGAGGAGATGATGATGTTATCGGGACTCTATGACGACAACCCACATGCCCGGGAAATCGTCTACGTGATGCTGGCGCAGCGTGCCGCGCGAGGACTGGCCTCATTATATGCGCATGCAAACGAGTACACGATGGCCGAAGCTGCGAAGTTTCACGTCGGCTGGACGCCGCGCGGCTGGATGCGCAAGGATCTCGATTTGCTCGCATTCGAACAGCACCTCTATCTGCGCCAGCCCGGTTACGGAACCAGCTACGTCACCGGCAAATACCTGATCGAACGGCTTCTTGCGGAGCGATCGAAACAGCTGGGCGATGCCGATTTCCGTCTCTCGGATTTCTATGAAGAGATCAACGCCGTCGGCCTTATCCCTGTGTCCCTGATTCGCTGGCAGCTGACGGGCTTCGACGACGAGATCAGGGCACTCTGCGAGGATTGCTTCTGATACCGGGAAGGCGTATGTTGATGGTCACTTGTTGTTCGGATGCGACGATTTTTTGTAGTTTTCCCGTCCTGAGTTCTTTTGCGTGGAACTAACAAAGCAAGGGCGGGTCAATGGCGTAGTAGCGTCAATTTGAAATTCACGCGGACAGTCTGGTGACTCAATTGTTGCTTATTTACAACAAAAAATGCGTGTTCATTCCTTTTTAAAGTACCCAGAAGGGGGAGCGATAATGAAATGCTTTGTATCCACAGCCGGAGGGCTGTCAGCGGCGCTGGCGCTTTCCATCTCGACAGTACCGATACCCGAAGCTGGCGCTCAGGATGTCGCGGTCGATGACACCATTGAAGAGGTCGTCGTTACCGGGTCCAGGATTCGCAGAGACCCGCTGAGTGAAGCGGCTGCAGTCATGGAGCTCACTTCGGATCGACTCGATCACACCGGTGTCACGAATCTCGGCGACATACTCCAGGATTTGCCGATTACCGGATCGGCGCCGAATTCTCAATTCAACGTGCCCGGCAACTCCGGTTTTCCGCAGGACGGGTCGGGCATCGGCGCCGGCGGAGTGCAGTTATCGCTGCGTAACCTCGGCGCTAAGCGGACACTGGTGCTGGTCGACGGCAAGCGCTGGGTCGCGGGGGCATCGGCTTCCGGCGTGCCCGGCACGGTCGACCTGAATAGCCTGCCGGCGAATGTCATCAAGCGCATCGAGGTCTTGCAAGACGGTGCTTCGGCCATTTACGGATCGGATGCCATCGGTGGTGTTGTCAATGTCATTACCCATTCCGACTTCGAGGGATTCAGGTTTGACGCTCAAACCGGGGAGTACCTGTCCGACGGCGACGGAGAATCGACCGAGATTGGCGCACTCTGGGGCGGTGGTGACGACACGACTCATTTCGTCTTCAGCGCGAGTTACTCGGATGAGCGAGGGATCGACACCTGGGACCGGTCGAGATCCGCCTATCCGAACCCGGATGCGACGAGTTGCAACGTACCGAGCACTTTTTGTTCTTCGTTTACGCCACAAGCGCGATTCGTACTGGGACCGAATTTCAATTTTGCCAGTATCACGCTCAACGACGGTGTCCTGAACGATGGAATGACCAACATTCCCGTTTTCGATCCCCTGAATCCGGCTTCAGGTGACTTTCACGCATTTACGGCCGACGATCGCTTCAACTACAACGGGCCGGGCCGCAACTTCTTGAGGACGCCGAATGAGCGAATCAACATTTACGGCAGTCTGACCAATGAATTGACCGACAATGTAGATCTCGTATTCAGAGCGGCCTACAACAATCGCCAATCGGCAACAAAGGCGGCGCCTGAACCGCTTTGTCTTGGCAATGGATGCGGCACCCGCATCACCGATAACTTCTTTATATCCGCGCTGAATCCTTTTAACCCGTTTGGTGTCGATCTCTCGGTCGCAAACGGGAATCTGGAGTTCTTCGGCAGACGGCCCTTGGAATCGGGTCGGCGCCTCTTCTTCCAGGATGTCGACACCTATTTCATCGGCGCGAGTCTGGAAGGCCAGTTTGATGCCGGTGGACGGGCAATGTACTGGGATCTGAACGCCAGTTACGGCGACAATCAGGGATTCCAGGAGAAATTCAATTCGCATAACGCGGCCAAGCTGCAGATCGCGATGGGCGATCCTGCGATCTGCGCCGCCACGCCGAACTGTGTTCCGTTCAACTTCTTCGGCGGGCAGGGCCCGGGCGGCACCGGCTCGATCACGGAGGAAATGCTCGACTTCGTCAGATACACCCAACGCGACTTCTCCGAGCAGACCTTGAACGACTACTCGTTCAACGTCACGGGCGATATCGCGACGCTGCCCGGCGGTGAGTTGGCGTTCGCGGCCGGCATCGAATATCGAGAGCATGACGGCTCGTTCAGACCGGATCCGGTAGCGGCAAGTGGCGAGACGGCCGGTATCCCGTCCGCAGGCACGAAGGGTGGCTTCAATGTCACCGAGTACTACGCGGAATTCAACCTGCCGCTGATATCCGGCGTGTCGGGAGCGCAGCTGCTGGAAGCCAGCCTTGCGGCACGGTCTTCCGACTATAGTACGTCCGGTTCCGAATCGACATATAAAGGAGGCATACTCTGGCAGCCCGTCGAAGGCTTGTCCGTTCGCGGCTCGGTCTCTACGGGATTCCGGGCGCCCGGCATCGGCGAGTTGTTCGGCGGTGCCGCCCGTGAGGACTTCACGTTCCTCGATCCTTGCGCCGACTACACGGCGATTCTCGGTTCGGCGGCGGGTGGCCGCGATACGCCGCAGCCTGCCAATATTCAGGCCAACTGCGCGACGCTCGGCATCGCTCCGGGCTTTGCCCAGCTTAATCCCCAGCTATCGGCCGTATCGGCAGGCAATCCCAACTTGGTTGCCGAGACTTCGGACAGCTGGACTGTCGGGATTGTGTGGAGTCCCTCATGGGCGGACAACGCCGGTTGGATAGAAGGGCTGACGGCATCGATCGACTTCTATGACCTGGAGATCGAGGATGCAGTGCAAGGCAGGGATCCGGGTGATGTCATCGACGCCTGCGTCGATACGCTGGATCCGTTCTTCTGCAATCTCGTACCGAGGACGAGCTCCGGCCAGATCGGCCTGGTCAATAACCAGCTGCAGAATATCGGAGCGATTGAGTCGTCCGGATTCGACCTTGCGATCATCTATGTGGGTCCGGAGACAGGCGTCGGCCAGTTCAGCCTCGGATTCAATGCCACGTTTCTGGACGAGTACATCGAGCGGACATTCAATGCCGATGGTTCGACGTCCGTGACGGATCGAACCGGCACGCATACGGACGAGACCTTCGCGCGGGCATTCCCTGAATGGCGCGCGGTGACGACGGTCGACTG
This sequence comes from Woeseia sp., assembly GCA_046760025.1. Lineage (GTDB taxonomy): Bacteria > Pseudomonadota > Gammaproteobacteria > Steroidobacterales > Woeseiaceae > JACZWL01. Next base: position 6,213 of record JBHIDG010000101.1, read on the forward strand.
GGCCTATGACCGCTGGTCGGCAAATGTCGCCTTTCGCTGGGTTGACGAAATGCTGACTGACGGTGGCAATCCGCTCGATTCGGCGTTGTTCACGGATTTGCAGGTTCGATACAATCCGGCTTTTCTCGACGACGCGTTAACGGTTGCGGTCGGCTTCAACAACCTGTTCGATGAAGACCCGCCTGTCTGCTTCCCCTGCGGAGTGATCGGTCTGAGCACCGTTTCGCATGACTTGCCGGGGACGATCGGCTATGTACGCGTAAGCTATCAGCGCGACTGATAATAACAATTGTAATCTTGTTGACGGCCCCTCCGGGGGCCGTTTTTTTGGGTCAGTGAAAGGCGTTACTCAGAATGTCTTCTCGAATCTCTTCGGCCTGAGGTCGTAATCGAGCAGCGGACCTGCCGAGGCAGTGTTTCTCACGCGGACAGGAGGAGCTTCTCGGGCAGATGATGCTTGCCGCCTTCGTGGCACCGTCAGCGATCCAGCCGATGTTCAGGATCTTGCCGACGCTCTCGAGTTTCTGCCGGGCATCGGCGGGAATTTCGGCGACGCCGCCTTGTCGATTGCAGGCGTCTTCGATTTGCCCGATGACATTGTCGGCATCGAATCCCTGCGATGACAGCGCCGGCGAAAGGTCGATTCCGACGCACATGACATGGATATTGCCAGCCGGGTCCTTCTCACGGGTCGATTCGCAACAGTAGAGCCGTGCGTCGTCTCCGTTGCGCAACACGGATATCTGCGCGCATGGCCGGGACGACCGGGAATTGAGCATCTTGAATACGGCCCAGTGCTGGCAGGGATCCAGCACCATTCTCATGTTGCCCCAGGGGAGAGGAATGCCGTTGCCCCGGTAGACGGCCCGCAGGTGGCCGGGCGGATAAGCATCGAAGTAGTGCCAGTGCAGGTACGGTGACACGCTGGACATGCGGCGCATTATCAGGGCAGTCGACAATTCGATTCGATGGCCGATATCGATGGAGTACGAGTAACGCGTGAGATACTGGCGGAACGCCGATTTAGGACAGAGCAATGCGGCGGCGAAATAGCTGCATTCGAAGTCCCGCCATGCATAGAGGATGTCTTTCGCGTCCATATTGGTCGATTCGGCTTCCTGTCTCTGCCCGGTCACCCTGCCGCCGGCAACGCGGGGTTCGCGGGCACCGTCGCCGTCGTGCAGCACTCGATGGGCGATATGGTTGGCAAGGTCGTACTTCAGTCGCTCCGGCATAGACTCGAGCCGCCTGTTCAGGTACACGACGTCCGGTGCGTCATAGAATGAGCGCACCAGCGTTTTTAGCGATCCGTCCCCACGCTCACTGAACGGGCTCCGGTCGAACCACTTGATGTTCAGCCCCAGTCTCCCGGCAAGCTTGAATGCGTCCTCGGCAGTCAGCGAGAACTGCTTTCTGCCGATTCGTTCCGCCGCGCGCTCGAGGTCCGGAAACCGGTTCTGATGTGCCTCCTGATGGGCGCGGATCAGCAGATGCGCGAACTGTCTTCCGCTGGTGCCGGTCTGTGCCAGCAGCTCCGGTATTGCCGTCTGCAGCAGATCGTTGGAAAACAGGAATCCGGGCTCCAGCGGTATACCGTCCAGACCGCCGGGTCTCGGCACCGGCTCCATGGCTTCTTCTTCGAGCGTCTCGTCATAGAACCAGCCGATGTCTTTCTGAAATATGTCGGCGATGATGCCGAGCAACCGTTCGGAGGGCACGCGCTTGCCGTTTTCGATCATCGAGAGGTAGGAGACCGAGGGCCCGGCGTCGGCATCGATCTGAATGCACCGGACCGACAGGTCCTCGAGCGTGAGGTTGTTGCGCTTGCGCAGTCGCCTGATCTTGGTGCCGAGAAAATGGGCCTTGCGCAGGAGTCCCTGTGTAGCTGACATAATGGACTTGTGAAATTAACAGTGTGAAATTTTTAGTGTGAAATTATATCTCAACTGCCGCTAAGATGTAACGGCAATCCTGAGGCTTGGGCCTGGATCGTGCGGGAGAGGGCAATGCAGAGAGACGATCAGATTAGAAAACTCGACACCCAATGGGCGCAATGCCCCCGCTGGCAGGGCGTCAAGCGTGACTACGCCGCATCGGACGTGGTCAGGCTCCGCGGCTCCGTCGAGGTGGAGCATACGCTGGCGCGGATCGGTGCCGAGAAACTGTGGCGCCTGGTCAACCGGGACGAGCCGTTGTGTGCGCTCGGTGCACTGACCGGCAACCAGGCAATCCAGGAGGTCCAGGCCGGCCTCGAGGCCATTTATTGTTCCGGCTGGCAGGTCGCCGGGGATGGAAACAGCTCGGGGCAGATGTATCCGGACCAGAGTCTGTACCCGGTGGATTCGGTGCCGAAGATGGTCGAGAGGATCAACAACGCCTTCCTCCGGACGGATGAGATTCACGCGCTGAACGATGACGACAGCATCGACTGGCTCGCACCGATAGTGGCCGACGCCGAAGCCGGTTTCGGCGGCACCCTGAACGCCTTCGAACTGATGAAGCACATGATCCGTGCCGGCGCCGCGGGCGTGCATTTCGAAGACCAGTTGTCCTCGGCGAAGAAATGCGGCCACATGGGCGGCAAGGTGCTCGTGCCGACCCAGGAAGCGATTGCGAAATTATCGGCTGCCCGGCTTGCGGCTGACGTCCTCGGCGTACCGACCGTGCTGCTGGCGCGTACCGATGCCGACGCGGCCAATCTGATTACGTCGAACGCCGACGAGCGCGATCACCCCTTTATTACTGGTGAAAGAACGGCGGAGGGATTCTTCCGGACCAGGCCCGGACTCGATCAGGCGATCGCACGCAGTCTCGCCTATGCACCGTACGCGGACCTGCTGTGGTGCGAGACCTCGAGGCCGGATCTCGAGCAGGCACGGCGCTTCGCCGATGCCATTCATGCCGAGTTTCCGGATCGGCTACTCGCGTACAACTGTTCACCGTCATTCAACTGGAAGGCGAATCTCGGAGACGCCACGATGCGGAATTTCCGCGAGGAACTCGGCCGAATGGGTTACAAATTCCAGTTCATAACGCTGGCCGGCTGGCACGCACTCAACTCCAGCATGTTCAGGCTGAGTCGCGCTTACAAAGCCGACGGCATGTACGCGTACTCACAGTGGCAGCAGCAGGAGTTTGCCGACGAGGAGCACGGGTTCCGCGCCGCCAAGCACCAGTCTTTCGTCGGTGCCGGCTATTTCGATGCCGTGCAAAACACGATCATGGCAGGGCAATCCTCGACCACGGCACTGGACGGCAGCACCGAAGAGGAACAGTTCGCCGCCTGACGATGTCCCCCGATCCTGAGCCACCGCCGATTTGTAGGCACGGCGGTGGCCGTTTACCCTGCCTGACGACGCTGCGATATAATTAGTTTCATTAGAAACTACTTGGCATTTCTGCATTAAAACCAACAGCTTAAATTCAGGAAAGGGTATTTGAAACTCGGCACACTCAAAGCGGGCGGGCGCGACGGCAGCCTGATCGTGGTCAGCCGCGACCTGACCCGGGCGATCCGGGTACCCGACATTGCCGCCACGCTGCAAGCCGCGCTGGATGACTGGGATGCGGCTTCAATGGCCTTAGGCAAGGTGGCCGCAAGTCTGGAAGTCGGAGCGGTCGAGGGCGAGTTCGCGTTCGATCCGGCCGCGGTCGGCC
>JBHIDG010000102.1:0-9869 GCA_046760025.1 Woeseia sp.
ACATCCGACCAATTAGTCCAGATGTCCCTTTTTCCATCGGCACTGCCGTCGATCGCATAGGCGCGAAAGCTAGACGGCATGAACTGTGGCGCGCCCATCGCACCGGCGTATGAGCCGGTTGCCTTGGATGCTTCGATGTTTTCCTCGCGCACGATCAGCAGAAACTCCTCGAGTTCGCGCCGGAAGAAGGCGGCCCTCGGCGGGTACTCGAATGCCAGGGTAGTGAGCGCATCCATCACGCGATATCTGCCCGTAATACGGCCGAAATAGGTCTCGACACCAATGATGCCAACCAGGATTTCGCACGGAACTCCGGATTCCTGACTGATTCTTTTTAGTTCCGCTTCGTGCTTGTGCCAAAAGTCCACACCGGCATTGATTCGTTTTTCGGTCACGAATATGGCGCGATACTCGCCCCATGACTTGGTTTTCTCGGCAGGCTTGGCTATCGCTTCGAGAATCGATTTCTGCGTCTTTGCATTTCGCAGCAGGCGTTTCAGAGATCGGCGGTCATAGTCGTGCTTCGACACCATCGCATCGATGAATTGACTAACGTCGGCTCTGCCGGTGTTGATGGCGAATGCGCACTGTCCGCTAAGTAACAGCACCATAAGATGTCCTAAATGCCTTGATTCCCTGGCGTATTTCATCAGTGCGGCAGCAACTTCCGGTGTGTGTGGATCGACATGAGAATACCGAATCCCGCCATGAGCGTCACCATCGACGTGCCTCCAAAGCTGACCAGGGGTAAAGGTATCCCGACTACCGGCACGATTCCTGTGACCATTGCAGTATTTACGAATACATAGACGAAAAAAGTCATGCTGATGCTGCCGGCGAGCAGCCGTGAATAAGTGTCCCGAGCCTGCATGGCGATATACAGACCTCTGCCGGCTACGAACAGGTATAGTCCCAGAAGACTCAGCACGCCCAGCAAGCCGAGTTCCTCGCCCATGACGGCAAAGATGAAGTCGGTCTGTCGTTCCGGAAGGAACTCGAGTTGTGCCTGGCTGCCGTTTGTCCATCCCTTGCCGAACAGTCCGCCCGAGCCGATGGCAATTTTGGATTGAATAATATTGTAACCGGCGCCCAGCGGATCGCTGTCGGGATTCAGGAGCGTCAGCACGCGCTGCTTCTGGTAGTCCGCCATAACGTAATGCCACAGGACCAGCGCACCTGGCACGGACAGCAACCCAAGCAATGCCATCAAATGAACCGACATGCCCGCAAGCACCAGCACGACAAAGCCGCCTGCTGCGATGAGTAAGGCGGTGCCGAGGTCCGGTTGCATCGCGATCAGCGCCGTCGGGATGATCACCATCAGGGCGATGATCAGCATCGGGCCTGCACTCGGCGGAAGCTGCCGCTCGTGTAGGTACCAGGCGGCCATCATCGGCACCGCAAGTTTCATAATCTCAGAGGGTTGGAACCGGATCCCCACATCGAGCCATCGTCTGGCACCCTGACCGACATCACCCAGTACCAGAACGAGAATCAATAGGCCGAGCCCCAGCAAGTAGCCCCACGGCGTCCAGTGCCGCAACACATCCGGCGGTATCTGCGCAACGATAAACATGCCGATGATTGCAATACTCAGTCTGGCCACCTGCTGCAACAGAAGATCCATGTTTTCACCGACGGCGCTGTAGAGAACCACGAGTCCCAGGCCGCAGATAAGCACCAGTCCGCCTAGCAGCTGCCCGTCGATATTCAGGCGCCGCATGATCCGTGCGGCGTCACTCAGCGGCGCCGATTTGCGTTCGAAGAGCTGGGGCGTATCGCTAAAGAGCATCAGGATTCACTCCGAGATAACGGTCCATGATTGCACGCGCGATCGGCGCAGCCGTTCGGCTTCCGCTGCTGCCGTTTTCGACAATGACCGCAACCGCAATCTTCGGATTCTGAAGTGGCGCAAACGAAATAAACAAGGCGTGGTCTCTGAGGCGCTCGTCAACGTCTTCCTCTTCGTAACGCTCCTCCTGCGCGACAGAAAAGACCTGTGCGGTGCCACTTTTGCCGGCCATCTCGTACGTGGCGCCTCTGCCTGCTGCCCGGGCCGTGCCCTCCTCGCTCTGCATTACGTCATGCATCGCGTTGAGAACGCTTTCCCAGTAAAACTCGTTCGGAATATCGACATCCGGAAAACGCTCCGGCGCGAAGATCGTTCGTGTGCCGGCGATCGGGTCCTCGACTGCCGCAACGATACGTGGCTTGAATCGCTTGCCCCTCATCGCCAGGGCGGCCGTCGCGTTCGCGAGTTGTAGCGGTGTTGCCAGCATATAGCCCTGACCGATCGACGCGATGACCGTTTCGCCGGGGAACCAGGTTTGGTCTGCTCGTTCGCGGAAGGCCTGTCTCTTCCACTCGCGTGATGGCACCAGTCCACGGTGTTCACCCATCATGTCGATGCCTGTCGTTTGCCCGAGCCCGAATTGATCGAGATAGAAATGCATGTGATCGATACCGATCGTGTTACTGATCTCATAGAAATAGACGTCGCAGGACTGCGTAATCGCATCATGCAGATCCATCGATCCATGGCCTTCGGGTTTCCAGTCGCGGTAACGGTGCGCGCTGCCGGGCAGCGTATAAAACCCGCGGCAGAAATTGCGGCGCGTGAGATTAGTGGCGCCTGTCTCGAGCGCCGCGAGAGCCAGCATCGGCTTGATCGTGGAGCCTGGAGGATAGGTGCCACGCACCGCTCGGTTAAAAAGCGGCTGTCCTTCGTCGGACTGCAGTGCGGTGAATTCATCGGCGCTCATGCCGGTCGCGAAAATATTCGGATCGAACGTGGGCGCACTGACAAGCGCGAGTATTTCACCGGTCTCCGGGTCGATTGCGACGACCGAGCCACGCCGGCCCTTCAAAGTCTCCGTGGCAAGAATCTGCAGATCGAGATCCAGACTCAGATAAAGATTTGCACCCGGTAAGGGGGGCTCATTTTCCGACAGTAAAACGGCAGAGTCCCTTGAGTCGGGCGGCACCTGCCTGCCTCGTGCATTGGTCACGACCTGCCGGTAACCGGGATCGCCGTGAAGATTCTTCTCGAAGCTGTGCTCGATGCCCGTCTTGCCCGTATGTGCCGTGCCGACGTATGCGGCGGGATCGAGTCTGTCGAGATCCGACTGATCGATGGCGCCGACGTAGCCCAGCGCATGGGCCACGCTTTCGCCGTGCGGGTAATTACGAACCAGCCTGGGCTGAAAATCCACGCCCGGAAATCGTGGGCGCTGGATGGCAAAGTTCGAGATCTCCACATCTGAAAGGCGAAACCGCAGGGTGACCGGTTTGAAGCGCGGCCCGCGCTGACTGATCGACCTGATCCGCGGAATCTCTTGCTCGTCGATCAGATCGATATCGGCGAGCCGTTGCAGCGTGTCGTTGAGATTCTCGACCTGCTCCGGGATCAGCTCGAGCTGAAACGCAGGCAGATTCTCGGCGAGAATGCGTCCCTTGCGATCGAAAATCAGACCGCGGGTCGGCGGCATCGGCTCGATGCGGATTCGATTGCCCAGCGACTTCTCGGCGAACAACTCGTGGTCGATGACCTGCAACTGGACGAGTCGTGCGACAACGCTGCCGCACATCAGGAGCCCGACAATCGATGATATTGCCACACGTCCGACGAACACGCGTCGCTCCGAGTAGTGATCCTTGATTGGCGTGAGCAGGTCCATGACGTGGCTTAGGTCCCGGGCCTTGCGCGGTAACTTACGCCACCGAAAAACAGTGTCAGTATCGGCCAGACCAATGCGCCGGTCAGAACGGGCCCCCAGTAGGTAACGGCAGGTACCTGAATACCGGCGACACCGTTAATCCAGAAGAGGATGAACTGATAGAAGGCGAGAATCGCGAACACGGTTGCCGCCATCTGCGAAACAGGAAATACCCGCAGCTGCAGGTGAAACTTGACCGTCACGTACACCACGAAGCAAAGTGCGACGGCGTGTTGACCGAGTAAAGTACCGTACGCGACATCGAGGATGATCCCAACGATCCAGGCGGTGCCGACGCTGTACGTTCGCGGCAGCATCATCGCCCAATATATAAGTGTCAGCACCACCCAGTCAGGACGGAAGGGTCGGGCCCATTCCGGCATCGGCGCAATCGCAAGCATTAGCGCCGCAACGATACAACCGACTACGGGCAATCGCCGCGATGCCCGGCCCCGAATCATTTCGTGTCCTCCGGCTCAGTCCCGTCGCCGATTGACCAGATCAGCATGATCTCCCGCACCTGGTTCAGTTTTGCAGCCGGCATCGCTGATACGGCGGCAAAAGGTTCCTGGGGTATGCGGGCGACACTGTCGACCGTCGCCACCGGATATCCGGGGGGGAACGCGCCGCCGAGCCCCGAGGTGACCAGCAGGTCGCCCTGGCGGACGTCCGCATTGTTCGGCAGGAAGGGCAGATCCAGCCGATCGAATTCGCCCGTGCCGACCGCGATTGTGCGAAGTCCGTTCCGGTTGATCTCGACCGGCAGCGCGTGATCGGGATCGCTGATCAACACCGCCTGCGCCGAGAAAAGACCAGTCACGATGACCTGGCCGACCACGCCGTCGGCATCTACCATTGCCTGCCCGTCATACACACCATCGTTCTGTCCCTTGTCGATGGTGAGAACGTGGCGAAACGGGTTACCGCTGACCGCCATAATGCCCGCGACCCGCACCTGGTCGGTAACCCGGTTACGCGCCTCGAGCATCGCGCGAAGCCGCGCGTTTTCAGCCTCAAGCGATGCGTATCTCTGTAGTCTGGCATGGGTCAGCAGGCGCTCGGCCTTCAACCGGCTCAACTCCATCCTGAGTTCGTTGCGGCTCGTATTGAAGTCGCGCAGCCAGTGCCACGTTGAGACCGGCGCGTCGACGACGACGCGAAGCGGATAAACAGCTGCACCGATCGCCCGGCGAACAGCATCGAGGTGATTTTCACGGTGGTCGACAATCAGAATCAGAATACTCAGGCCGGCAAGCAGCAACAGCCGAAGGCCGAGGGCCGGTGTCCGTTGAGATCGATGCTGATTTTCAGTTCTTGCGGCAACCATTTGGGGAATGATACCGGTTCACCGCCCTTGTTACTGTAAGCTTACTCCAGTCCGAATACGGCGGGTCCGTGCTCGTCCACAAGCTCGATTACGCGGCCGCCGCCGCGCGCGACACAGGTCATCGGGTCATCAGCGATGACGACGGGCAGACCGGTCTCTTCCATCAACAGCTTGTCGACGTCGCGCAGCATCGCGCCACCGCCCGTCAGCACGATGCCGCGATCGGCAACGTCGGCGCCGAGTTCGGGTGGTGTTTGCTCCAGCGCTTCCTTGACCGCGCCGACGATTCCCTGTAGCGGTTCCTGCAACGCCTCGAGTATTTCATTGCTGTTCAAGGTAAAGCTGCGGGGCACGCCTTCCGACAGATTTCGACCCTTGACCGATATTTCCCGGACTTCCTGTCCCGGAAAAGCAGAACCGATTTCGTGCTTGATGCGTTCGGCGGTCGCCTCGCCGATCAGAATACCGTAATTCCGCCGCACATAATTCGTGATGCCTTCGTCGAAGCGGTCGCCGCCGATTCTGACGGACGCTGCATAGACGATGCCGTTCAAAGAAATGACAGCGACTTCCGATGTGCCGCCACCGATATCGAGCACCATCGAACCACGGGCCTCATGCACTGGCAGGCCGGCGCCGATCGCCGCCGCCATCGGCTCGGGAATCAGGTGGACCTTGCGCGCGCCCGCACCCTCGGCCGACTCACGTATCGCCCGGCGCTCGACCTGTGTCGACCCATACGGCACAGCAACCAATACGCGGGGGCTCGGCCGGAAATAACGGGTCCCATGGGCTTTACGAATGAAATGCTGCAACATTTTCTCCGTCACCGTGAAATCGGCGATGACGCCGTCCTTGAGCGGGCGAATAGCCATGATGTTTCCGGGCGTGCGGCCGAGCATATTCTTGGCCTCAACGCCGACTGCCTCTACAACGCGGCCGCCCCGGCCGCTGTCTTCGCGGATGGCGACAACCGAGGGCTCGTCGAGGACGATTCCGTGGCCGCGGGTATATATCAAGGTGTTCGCCGTGCCGAGGTCGATCGACAAATCATTCGAGAAATAACCTAGAATGTTCTTTAGCATGTTGGGGTAGGGTCCCGCGAACCAAATAAACTTTGAAGCCTAACAATGCGCAGGACATTGCACAAGGTGGCGTGTATCATTGCTGCCCCCCGCGCTGCCCGGTGCCATCCGGAGCATCCGGGTACCGGTAACAGAACGTGTCATTAAGCAAAGAACAGGTCCGACACATCGCGACGCTCGCACGTCTGCAATTGAAAGACGAGGAGTTCGGCGAAGTCGTCGAAAAGCTGTCCAGCATCGTCGAATTCGTGGATCGGCTGCAGCAGGCGCCGACCGACGATGTCGTGCCGATGGCGCATCCGCTGAACCGAGCGCAGCGTCTGCGGCCCGATGTGATCAACGAAGGCAATGAGCAGGATGCGATTCGGGAAAACGCCCCTGCAATGGCCGATGGATTTTACCTCGTGCCCAAAGTCATCGAGTAACCATGGCAGGGCAGGAATTGCACACGCGGACACTGGCCGAGCTGTCAGAGGGCCTCGCCAAACGGGACTTTTCCTCGCGCGAGCTAGTAGAAGCGCTGCTGTCACGGATCGAAGAACATGATTCGGCGTTAAACGCTTTTATCAATGTCACGGCAGACCTGGCACTCACCGGTGCCGATGCGAGCGATAAGGCGAGGCCGAAAGGTGAGGCCGGTGCGCTTGCCGGTCTTCCACTCGTTCATAAAGACATCTTCTGCACGAAAGGCGTTCTGACTACCTGTGGCTCCCACATTCTGGACAACTTCGTGTCACCGTACGATGCGACGATAGTGAAGCGCCTGACCGCGGCGGGTGCTGTCATGCTCGGCAAGACTAACATGGACGAGTTCGCAATGGGCTCGTCGAATGAAAACAGTTATTTCGGTCCCGTCCGAAACCCGTGGGACAGGGAACGAACACCAGGCGGATCATCCGGCGGATCGGCGGCGGCCGTTGCTGCGCGGCTGACTCCCGCCGCGACAGGCACCGATACCGGCGGATCGATCAGGCAGCCGGCCGCAATGACGGGAACCGTCGGACTCAAGCCGACTTACGGCCGTGTGTCCCGTTACGGCATGGTCGCGTTCGCTTCCAGCCTCGATCAGGCGGGCGTTATTACGAGGTCGGCAGAAGACGCGGCGATGCTGCTTTCTGTCATGGCCGGTTTCGATGAACGCGATTCGACTTCCATTGATCATCCAGTCCCCGACTACATCGCGGGTTTGACGCGTTCGCTGAAAGGCTTGAAGATCGGCATCGTACGGCAGCACTTTGATGCGGGGCTCGATGAACAATGCGGTGCACGTGTCAAAGACGGTCTGAATGTGTTCGAGCAGCAGGGCGCGAGTCTGGTCGAGGTCGATCTGCCGAACCTGGACTTGTCGGTACCGACCTATTACGTGGTTGCGCCGGCCGAATGTTCGTCCAACCTGTCCCGCTTCGATGGCGTCAGATTCGGACGTCGCGCCGACAATGCCAGGGATCTATTCGATCTTTATTGCCGCAGTCGCGGCGAGGGTTTCGGCGCCGAGGTGAAGCGCCGCATCATGACCGGCACCTACGTTCTTTCTGCGGGGTACTACGATGCGTATTACCTGAAAGCACAAAAAGTGCGGCAGCTCATCAGTCGGGATTTCAAGAACGCGTTTGACAAAGTCGATGTCATCGCCGGACCGACTGCACCGACACCGGCATTCAGACTTGGCGACAAGACAGATGATCCGATTACCATGTATCTCAATGACATCTACACGATAGGTGCGAACCTGGCAGGGCTTCCCGGTATCTCGATACCCTGTGGGTTCGCCGATGATTTGCCGGTCGGGCTGCAACTTGTCGGGCCGCATTTTTCGGAGGAAACCGTTCTTGCCTGTGCGCACCGGTACCAGCAATCGACCGACTGGCATAAGCGTTGCCCGGAGGGTTTTCGATGAGCGGCGCCTGGGAAGTCGTAATCGGGCTGGAGATTCACACTCAGCTCGCGACGAAGAGCAAGATCTTCTCCAGCGCCTCGACCGCGTATGGTGCGGCTCCCAATACCCAGGCCTGTCTGCTCGACCTCGGTTATCCGGGCGTGTTACCCGTCCTGAATGCCGAGGCCGTACGCATGGCCTGCAAGTTCGGTCTGGCCATTGGCGCCACGATCGCGCCGCGCTGTGTTTTTGCAAGAAAAAATTACTTCTATCCGGACCTGCCGAAGGGCTACCAGATCAGTCAATACGAGTTGCCGATCGTCCAAGACGGCGAGCTGATGATCAAGGGCGATAACGGTGAAGACAAGCGAATCGGCATAACGCGGGCACATCTCGAGGAAGATGCGGGCAAGTCGGTTCACGAAGGGTTCAATCAGTCGTCGGGAATAGACCTCAATCGTGCCGGCACACCACTGCTGGAGATCGTCTCGGAACCCGACTTGCGATCCGCCAGCGAAGCCGGTGCTTACATGCGCAAGATCCATTCGATCGTTCGTTACCTCGAAATCTCCGATGGCAACATGCAGGAGGGGTCATTTCGTTGCGATGCCAATGTGTCGGTCAGGCCTCGCGGTCAGGAAGAATTGGGCACACGGACCGAACTGAAAAACCTCAACTCGTTCCGCTTCGTCGAGAAGGCCATCAACTTCGAAATCGAGCGTCAGATCGATGTTCTCGAGGACGATGGCGAGGTTGTCCAGGAAACACGCCTGTATGACGCCGAGCGTGGCGAAACACGGCCAATGCGTACCAAGGAAGAGGCAAACGATTACCGTTACTTTCCGGATCCGGACCTTCTCCCGGTCGAAATCGACGACGCTTTTGTAGCAGAAGTCGAGAAAACGCTGCCGGAACTTCCCGATGCGAAATGGGCCCGCTTCGTGGAGCAATATCATCTCAAGTCTGCCGACGCCGAGATATTGACGCACAGCCGCGCGGTTGCCGATTACTTCGAAGCGACGGCGGCAGAATTCATGGGCAGCGCGCAGACGGCCGCAAACTGGGTGATCGGGGAAATGTCCGCAGTGTTGAACCGCGACGGCCTGGACATCGGTGACAGCAGGATCGATCCGCAGAATCTCGCCGGTCTGTTGAGCCGAATCGACGACGGAACGATCTCCGGCAAGATCGCCAAGGAAGTCTTCGAATCGATGTGGGCAGGCGAGGGCAGCGCCGACGAAATCATCGAGGCAAGAGGATTGAGACAGATCACGGACAGCACCGCTATCGAGACGATTGTAGATACCGTCATTGCGGCGAACCCTACTCAGGTTGAACAATACAGAGCCGGCAAGGACAAAGTTCTGGGGTACTTCGTCGGCCAGGTCATGAAAGACACTGGCGGCAAGGCGAATCCGGGCCAGGTCAACGAAATACTGAAACGCCGCCTGAAAAAGGACTAGCATGCAGATGCATAGCGACGCTGTCGTTCCCTTCGTATTCGAGTCGTTGCCGGTACGGGGTGCCCTGATCCAGTTGCAGAAGGCCTGGCAACGCATGCAACTCGGCCACGCGTATCAGACGAGCGTCCTCGAGACGCTCGGCCATTCCGCTGCAGCCACGGGACTGATCGCCCACAGCCTCGATTTCGACGGCACCATCACGATGCAGCTAAGCGGCGATGGGCCGCTTGCCATGCTGGTCATGCAATGCACCAGCGCACTGGAGCTGAGGGGCATGGCCAGCGCTCCGGACCTCGCCAGGCAGGCCTCGTTCGAAGAGCTTGTCGCGCAGGCCCGTTGTGCCATCACGGTCGATGCGGGCGCCATGCGGCGGCCCTGTCAGGGGATCATCGAAGTGACGGG
>JBHIDG010000103.1:0-9855 GCA_046760025.1 Woeseia sp.
ACACCCCCCGTCAGTCCGACGAATCCGTGTTCGGAAATGGGCGTCGGGATACAACGATCCGGCCAGCGCTCCGGAATTCCTTTGGTCGCGCCATTGGTGCCGCCCCTGAGCTTGTGGACGTCCTCGCCCATGACGAAATATCGCTCATCGGTTTCCATTCTACGCCGCATGACGGACGCAATCGAAGCAATGAATCGGACCTCTTTGATTGTCCCGCCGTAACTCTCCTGCTCCACAAACTGGATGTCGTTGAATTCTGCCAGATCGCCACGCAACCCCTGGTCGCGGAAGCTGACGTCAGGCCACAGAGAACCGATGATCGATCGTTTGCCGTTCGTTTGTTCGGTCAGTCTCGCCGCTGCTGCCTGTACGGTGCCTGTCGCGGCCTGTTCGATGGTCTTCACATCGTCATTGCCAAGCCACCCTCGCTGGACCATCTCGCGTGCGACCAGCGCCAGCGGATCGCGTTCTTTCGCCGCTGCTTCCTCTTCTTTGCTGCGATAGCCGAACGCGCTGCCCGGCAGGCCGCCGCTATGATGGTAGAAGCGGTATACGTCTGCCTCGAGGACCGCCGGGCCATTGCCGCTCCTCAACAATTCAAGAACGATGTCGGTTGCCACGCGAATCGACATTGGATTCATGCCGTCGACCCTGAAAGACGGGATGCCGAAGGCGAGTCCACGGGACGACATGCGGGTTTCACGTGCCTCCTCCTCCAGAGTGGTCGAAACGGCGTACTGGTTATTCTCGATGAAAAAGCAGATCGGCAGATCATAGAGCGCCGCGAGATTCATGGACTCAAGCACATTGCCGATGTGACACGAGCCATCACCGAAGAACGTGAATACGACTTCGCCTCTGCCCTGACGTTTCCTTGACCAGGCAGTCCCGTTCGCCAGCGGCACACCACCGCCGACGATGGCGTTGGTGCCGAAAACGCCGGCCTCATCGAAGCGCAAGTGCATCGATCCGCCGCGGCCCTTGCAGAATCCGGGCGATAGACCCATGATCTCCGCCATCGTCCGGTAGATCAGGTTGTTCACGGCATCAGGCGTATCGTCTTGGCGAGGATCGTATCCTTCCTGATCCACATAATTCAGCGTTTTGGCCAGAAACAGGTGGTGACCCCGGTGCGGGCCGTTGATTTGATCGTGCGTATCGAGAAGAGACATCGCGCCCACTACCGCACCTTCCTGCCCAACGCTGGTATGCACAGGACCATGCGCGAGCCCTTCGCGATCCAGCCTTAGCATCTCTTCCTCGAATGCACGGATCAGGTGCATGTGATTGAGCATTTTCAGAAGCTCGCCGGCGCCGGTCTCGTCCCAGTCCGCCGCTTCTGCACTCACTTCCTGCCATGATGCACCCAGCTTGATGGATTTTGTCTTGGGCATTAATTAATCCCCCTGCTACCCGACTCGATATCTTCGTGTCTCGCCGTCATCAGCTGAAAGGCATTGCGCAGCACCTCGGCGCGCGCTCTCGCTGCGCTGGCGTCCCGGGCGGGTCCGGCATCGTCAGCCGAAGCGCCAACGACCTCCACGATACCTTTCTCGGTGCCGGGATCGACTGACGAAATGCGGCTTCCGTCCGACGACGGGAGCAAGCCGCCACCGATAGTCAGTCCTGTTGGAGTACACCTGGTCAGGTCATGCGACATCGGTCATTAATCCCCGCAACAATGTCGGCCAGGCTCACCAGCGCCGGATCGGCTAATACTTGTTGGCAACGAAGAGGTCCTGAGCGGGGAACAGCGTAATGACCCTGCATCCGTCGTTAGTGACCACCACCTCTTCTTCGATTCGCGCAGCGCCGTTGCCATCCGCAGCAGGACAGTAGGTCTCGAGAGCGAAGACCATGCCTTCTTTCAGTTCGACCGAATTTTCGAAAGAAACCAGCCGGCTGATGATCGGGCGTTCGTGAAGCGCCAACCCAAGGCCGTGACCGAATTGCAGACCAAACGCTTCCATTTCATTCGCGAAACCGAACTCTTCCGCCTTCGGCCATTTGGCCGCAATCCTGTCGGTAGTCAGCCCCGGCTTGACCATGTCGATTGCGATGTCTATCCATTCGCGCGCCTGCTTGTAGGCGTCTTCTTGTGCCTGGGTCGCCAGACCCACGTTTAACGTGCGGTAGTAACAGGTCCGGTACCCCATATAAGCCTGAATCACGTCGAAGAACGCCTGATCGCCCGGGCGATACATACGATCTGTAAAATTGTGCGGGTGCGGAGAACAGCGCTCGCCTGACACCGCATTGATGGCTTCGACATCATCGGAGCCGCCTTCGTAGAGCAACTTGTTAGCGAGCGCTACCATCTCGTTTTCACGCGCGCCCGGCTTCAGGTTGTCTGCTATCTCGTGATAGACGCCATCCACCAGCGCTGCGGACATGTTCAGCAAGACTATCTCGTCCATACTCTTGATCTGCCGGGCGTCCAGGCATGTCTGCTGCGCATCGCGCACATCGATACCTTCTTCCTGCAACGCAAACAGCATCGGCGGCTCTACAATATCGACGCCCAAGGGCATGTCCGCGACTCCTTCCACTCTCAGCAGATCATGAATTTCCTGCGCGGCTTTCTTGAACAGGTTCGCTTCCGCAGGCACGGATCCACGTAGACCGAGCATACCGGCCTTGCAATGCTCTGTTTTCAGCCAAGGGGCAAACAGGCGATGGTGGACCGCCGCGGAGCCAAAGTCCCATAAGTAGGGATTCGAGTTTCCGGTAAAGAGCGCATATCGACAGACCTTATCCCTGGTCCACTCTCCGATCACACTGCTCGTGAGGTAGCGAATGTTGTTGTTATCGAAACACAGAAGCGCGCCGAGCGATGAGTCCTCCAGCGCCTGCTGTGCACGGCCAACCCGGTACCTGTGTAACCGTCTGAAGTCGACCCTTTCCTCGAAGTCGACGTCTGTCCGGCCGGGAGCGGCAATTGGCCGGTCCCAGTTCCATCTCGGTTCGATGTCCTCCGGCGTAATAACTACTGGTTCAGTCGAATTGGTCTCAATCATGATGTCACCTGCGTCCGGTCGGCTGCGGCCATTCATTGTTGTAAGCGGTTGACTCGTTGATCTCGAACGTGCCTGAATCGTTCTACGTCGAAGATCAGGCGTTGCCGCCGCATGCAGCTGCAGTAGGCCTGCAAACGTGTGCAAAGATAGTAGAACATGTTATCCGATTAATCAAGATCGCCTTGCGCATCAACGCCGCAGATGGACGACAGCAAACATCTGACAGGGCTTGCACACGTATGCATTACCGCGACGGAATTCGAACGACAAATCCTGGCTGCCCGATGGCCGAGCGGACTGGAAATGGATTGAACGCCTTGGTATATACCTGTTCAGTGATGGTCTTCGATTGGAATTACCGAATGCCGACGTATATCTACGAAACGATACCCGAAGATGCGGCAGACCAGCCGCAGCGGTTTGAAGTATTTCAAAAAATGACCGATGAACCGCTGACTCGGGACCCGGTGAGCGGCGTCCCCGTCAGACAGATCATAACGGGCGGCATCGGCCTGAAATTGAAAGGGCTGAAACGAAGTACGGTTGTTGACAAGAACAGTCCGGCTGCCACCGCTTGTGGCTGCGCCACCGGCCGACCGCACCGTCATTAATCGCTGCCGTCAAGAAAACCGGATGCGTTTCGATCAGTGACATAGATTATTCGATATTGCCAGCGATGCTTCGCCGATATCGCGCCCCAGGCCACTGGTCTCGGAAACGAACGAACGTTTTCTCATATCGAAAAAAGAGACCGACCCTGCGCCCGGCACTGGCACCATCAGAGTACGGGAATCCGACGTAACCACACCCTCATTCGGGCGACTCGCGAGCTCGAATTTCTCGGTGAGCTTGCCGTCGTCAACGTTGAGAAAAACCACGTCGCCAGTTTCACCAATGATTGCCGCAGTCGTATCGAGCCAGCCCGGGTTTATGGAAACGGGGTTGTCGACGGCTGATACGGTGTACAGAGGCTGCAATGATAGCGTCGATATCGCCGTCACCGTGCCGTCGCCCTGGTTCGGGATCAGCATATACCGGCCATCGGCCGTTCCCCACGGCCGGCCGGGGTTCATGCCTGTGCGCACGGCGCCGATCTCTTGAAACGTAGTGAGGCTCACGACGTACACCACATTCGCTGCCGCATTACTGATAAATCCATGCGCTCCATCAATGCTGCGAGATAAGCCGGACAGATTCGTATTCGGCGGCGCCAAAGACAAAGCCTCTCTTTTTGACCAAAGATCGATCGAGTTGACGGTGCCGGTCGACCGGTCGACCCAGTAGATGGTCGAACCATCCAGATTGAAAGTGAATTCCTCTGCCGTGTTAACGTCTTCAGCTTCGAGCAATAAATGCCGGCGCCGGATCGCATGAACTTCGAGCTTTTTCGCCTGACTGTCGTAGATCGCGACCGTTTCGCCCAGGGGACTTACGTCTACGCTGTCTGGAGTGATGGTGAGCGGGTAATCGTACTTAGTCAGAGCATCCGAGCTTAGATCGACCAGAGTCAGTCGATTCGCGTGCTCGTGAGCTACAACAATCGCTCTTAGGTTTTCCGATGCGGAGACGCTGTCCGGCGCCAGCTCGAAATCGATCGAATCAGCCAGCGTTCGATCCTGCAAATCGATGACATATACAGTCTTGTCTTGGGGACTTGCAATAAAAGCGTAGCGCGCGCCATCGTCATACTGCGCCAGGGCGGCAGCGCAGGTCCAAAAGCCGGCCATGACCGTGATCAACCGACATACGTTCTGTCGCGTCCGCATGGCAGCTTTCCCGCTTTACTGCAGACCCAGATAGGGATAAATGAAATCGCTCACGACGTGGAAGTTGTCGGTCACCAGCACGAGCCCGAAAGCAACGATCACAATCATACTAACGAACCCAATTCGTGGTGCATACTGCTGTATCCGCGACAGGAGCGGCAAAGTTCGTGAGAGAAAGAATGCTGCCAGCAGGAACGGAATTACGACACCCATCGAAAAAGCAAGCATTACCGCAGCACCGACAAGCGCGCTTCCCAGCGAACCGACGTATATAAGCAGCGTCGCGATGATCGCGCCGCCGAAACATGTCAGACAGCCGAGTGAAAAACCGATGGCGATCAAAGCCGAAGCAAAATAAGAACCCGGAGTCGCAAGTTTTTGCCGCGTCGTTTCTGGCACCAGGTTGCAGACTATCGGTGCGCGCGAGCGAACGCCCACCCAGATACCCATTAGAATGACGATGATTCCCGCTACTACGCTGAGCGTCGGGCTCCAGACGGCGAAAAACATCTGCATTTGTTTTCCAGCCTGACCGATCGCCGCACCAGTCAACGTGAACAGGGCTGAAAATCCTGCGACAAACGACAATGCAACCATCAAAAGCTTGCGTTTCTCTGCTGCCGCAATCAAAACATTGCTACTCTGCAATTGGCCGGTGGAAAATCCCGTGAGCGTGACTACATACACGACCAGCAATTGCAACAGGCAGGGCGTCAGCACGAAAGACAACAAGCCTGCCGATAAGCCGAGGACCATCAGAAGTGTCCATGGACTCGGAGCCAGCAGTTTGTCGGGATAGGCGAGCGGCAAATTCCAGCTGACCGTCCTTGGTGCATTACCCGGATCCCAGGAATTGATCAGGCGGAGCTCCAGGTGACGGGAATCGTCCGAGAGAACCGGCGCGCCGTCATCGAGAAAGGCGTGAAAGCGGATCGTGACGACGCGGTGATGATATACGTCGAGTGGCCCTTCGACGTCGTACGGCCGGTATTCCCTGCCATCGACAGAAAGAACCGCTTCCGGCAATTGCCGGGGAAGATCCTCGATGTGCGTTGTCTCGGTGACCAGAAATACGTGATAGAGATCCGGCCTGTATTGCGCAACGACCTGAGACCTATCGGTCAACTGAAAAAATTTTGGGGTTGCGTATAAAACGTCAACCTGCGCTTCGCCAATGCCAAATGTGGTGCGGTTGAGAAACTTGCCGATGTTAATGGCGTTATTCAGTTTTTCCTGCCTGACGTTACCGCCGACAGAGGACAGGAGGTCCTGCCCTTTGATGAAGTAAGGAAATACGAGCCAGCCGGACGCGATGATCAGTACGACGACAACCGCGATAACCGCCAGCAGAATTTGATAATGTGACGTCCAGGAGATCCGCGCACTCACGCGGTCGTAACGCAAGCCATCACCCGCTGTCGAAGTATTCGTATCCATTGGCCATTACATTGTGGTGTCCGATGTAACTTTCTGCGCCGGAACTGTGCCATGAAATTCCTCGGCCGAATTGCTGACATCGATCGTAAAGTACTGGTCTGTAAGCTTACAGTCCGTGCAATACAGTGAAAACTGTCCTTCTTCGCCCGGTGCCTGCCACACGAAACTGCCGGTACTGCGACCTGGTATCGTTATGCTCTCGATGCCCATGTTGTCGCTCTTGAAACTTTGCGGCTTGGTACCCGAGTTCCTGATAATCAGCTGCAATCTCGTTCCCGGTCGGGTACTGAATGCGCCCGGCAGGAATCGCCCTCTTTTTGCCAATGTTCGTGCAACCTGTAGCGAACCCAGATGATTGACGTATGCCGCGACCGCACCTATCTCTTCCTGAGTAATGACGTTTTTTACCACGATCATCTCATTGGTGGCATCGATTGCTGCCCGGATCATTCCCTCTGTTGCGCCACGAATGAATGGCCCAACACCAAGATCTCCTTCCGCAAACTCGCCGTGACAACTTTGGCAGCCGACACCGGCAACCTCTCGGAAGACCTTGCTGCCCCTCTCGATCAATTCCTTATCGGCGAAGACTGGTCCCGCCATAGCTGCTGAATACACCCAAAGGACTGTGCTAACCAGACAAGTCGTACAGATTCGATTCATCGTCAGCCTGAGTTTAATTGCGAGGGCAACAAGGGACAGGAAATTGGGATTCGGGTTTGCCGCTAATATTCACCGGCAATGATTTTTCTCTTAAGTTCCAACGCACTACCATGTAAACCATTCTGGTCAGATAAGGTCTCTCCTTTGACTTTCCAACCATTGGGATATGAAACGAATGCCCCGGAATGCGTGCTGCCGCCATTCGGCAGCGGAATCCGTGCTGAGACTTCCCGCAAATCAAGATCAAAAATGACGATCTCGAAACTGGCATTGCAGGATATCCATAATTCGTTGGCCTCGGGATCCGGATGCAGGGTTCCATGATCTCCACGGATGCAGCCGGTGTAAAACTGGTCCATGGCTCGTGAGCCCGGCACATCCATTGTCGCCGCGTCGACCATCCCGACCATTTTTCCCCGGTTATGTGATTCCTCGCCTTTGCCGATGGTATAGATATAACGATTGTCCCAGCCCAGGTGATTGCCGTAGGGCCCATCGACCCCCGCACGCTGCTCGGTGATAATTTTCTCCTGTTCAAGGTCGAGCTGCATGACGATGCTGTTTCGTGCGCCGGTGATGTAAGCGTATTTGTTGTCTGACGTATAGCTGACCCAGATCGGTGCGCTGTCATGCACCGTGATCCACTTTTTCACCTTCCAGTTTTCCGCATCGATCAGCCAGATCGGGTTGTCCGACAAGTGCTTGCGCATTTCGAAGTCGCGGTAGCGTCCGGTGCCGATGATCTGTGTACCATCCGGCGAGGCGAAATAGAGATATCCTTCGCTACCTTGTTCCTGGTGTGAAATGCTGCCGGCCGCGCGATTGTCTTCGTCAGGATCGAGCACAAACAACGGTTGCGACCACCCGTATAGCATGACGCGTTGTTGACCCGATGGCGTCACGAATGACTTGGCGTGGTGGGCCTGACCTTGAAGCTGAATCACCTTGGCGATTTTCAAGGTCCTGGCATTGATGACTAGATAGCGTCCGGCATGCTCTCCCATCGTCATGAACGAACCCTCTCCGGTCGGCAGATAAATCCACCGACCGTCGGGCGACACACCCAGACCGTGCGGCTCGAACACATTTTTCCAGCCCCACGACAAGACGTCGTAGTTGCGATGCGCGACGACCTCGCGCGTGTCCGCATCGACGATCGCCAATCCGGGAAGCGTAACGCCACTCAGTAGCCCGCCATAACCGGGACCCTCCGTGGTCATGAAAACCAGCGAATGTTCCTTCGGGTCCCAGGCATCCGGCCCGCTTGAATCGAAGCTGTACTCCAAGGAGACGCCAACCTTTTCCGACCATTCGTTCGCCCAGGCGGCTTTTTCCTTTGCCGATGCCGCTTTCGGCGGTGACGCAACTGCGCCTGTCCAGTACATGCAGACGGATACGATCAATACGGCAGGCAACGCGAACCTGGATTGCGACAGCGGGAAACTCATTACTAATGACTCCTTGGTGTCAGAACGGACATCTGGTTACAGACTGTGTCATGCCGGCGGTCCGCCGGCCTCATGCGGCCCGCCGGCCCGGTTACTGATAGAATGCGGACGCCGCCAGAGCTGTCACGGCTAACGGCCGTAATCGAGCGAGTATATATACCACGCGTCTGACGTGCAAACGTGTGCGTTATTCTGCCGCGTACATGGTCACACACTTTGGCACGAGTTTGATGAGACGCATTGCTACATTGATTGCATTAACAACCTCTGGCCTCGTCGTCGGATGCCAGAAGGCTCCCGAGCCGGCCGCAGAAATCGATATCTCTTTCGAACTGATTGACGAGTCCGGTCGGACCGTTACCTCCAGAGATTACGAGGGGCAGGTCCGGCTCGTATTTTTCGGCTATACCTCTTGTCCAGATATCTGCCCGATCACACTGCACAACATTGCTACTGCGCTCCGGTCTCTGGGGCCACTGGCCACACAGGTCAACGTTCTCTTTATCTCCGTGGACCCGAAGAGAGACACACCGGAGATACTTGCTCGATACACCGACGCGTTTCACCCTGCCGTGATCGGGTTGACCGGCACATACGATCAGATCGTCGATGTCACTATGGGGTTTCGGACAACGTTCGGGTACAGCACTTCGTCCGACGGTGTTGACAAGTCGCTGAGCAAAGAGGAATACCAGGCAAGCTCGCCGAATGCCTCCTATGTGCCATTCCATAGTTCCCAGATATATATGATCGGCCGTGCAAATGAGTTGTTGGACATCATTGGGTATGGCAGCAAACCGACCTATATCGCGGCGAAGCTGCGTGACTATATCGATGATTAGGGCTGGCAATTTCCTGAAAAGAATCATCCTCTGGTAGCCTGGCTTCATCTCGCCAATTTCAGGGTGCTCACCGACCCTGGACAGGTCCTGAAATCGAACCCGATACATAGTTACACGATCTCGAGTGGGCCGGCAGAGTCGGAGTTGACCGCGATATACTTGGAGGTCTAGGCAGACGAACCCGAAAGGGAACCGGGAATCTTTGAATTGATCGGCCGCAAGCAACGCTCCATTGGAATCGCCCTGATTGCGACGGGTCTGATCATCGCCGCCTTGCTCATCCTTTACGACGTGTTCGATGATTCAGAGAACGATCGTGGTCCCTCGCGCGGCAGGCAATTGGCGTCCGTCTACTGCTCAAGCTGCCATATTGAACCGCGGCCCGACATTCTGCCCAAGCGAAGCTGGGAGACGGTGCTTGGCTACATGGGTTATATGCTTGGGATACACGACGTCGATTATCTCGCCGATCACCCGGAGTTTGCACGGGAAAATGTGAGGTCGAAGCAGGATTATCTAGTCCTGGAAGATATGGTTCCGGCCGCGCCGCTGTTGAGCGACACTGAATGGGACGAGCTGCGGTATTACTATGTCGAGACGGCGACGGCAGAGGCGCTTCCTCAGGCCGGCAAACCGCCGCTGCGCTGGGAGCTTCCTCAAATCGACATCATGCAGTCCGACT
>JBHIDG010000104.1:0-9817 GCA_046760025.1 Woeseia sp.
ACAGAGCGCGATTCGTTTCAGCTTCGGCCGGGATACGACAGATGCAGACATCGATTTCGCTATTTCCCGCTATACTGGCGCCGTCGATCACCTGCGGGCGATAGCGCCTGCGCATAGACGGACGGCATGACGGATCCGTACAGCGAGCTCGTTCGACGTCATTTCGCGAACCCCGTTCACGCAGGCGATTTGCCCGCTGAATACGAAAATGCGGTCGCCGGTGAGGCGGCCGAATCGGGGTCAGGTATGCAAGTCATCCTGTCCGCCGTTGCAGATGGGGACACAATCCGTGCGCTTCGATACCGCGTTTTCGGATGCCCGCACCTCATTGCGGCCGCCGAGGCTTTTTGCGCGGGCGCGGAGGGCAAGATGGTATCGGCGCTGACTGCCATGGACATTGACGGCCTGATGGATAGACTCGACATCCCGGTGGAGAAGACGGGGCGGGTGTTGATACTTGAAGATGCTGCGAATGCGCTCCATATATCCTTGGGCGCGACGACGAGTACTGAAGATTGAACGGATAAATGGCTGTTTCGCTGACCCAAGCTGCCGCTGAACGCGTCAAATCCTATCTCGATGCCCGGGAGAAGGGCATCGGCCTGCGCGTCGGCGTGAAAAAAACCGGCTGCTCCGGGTACGCGTATGTCGTCAATTACGCCGACGACATTGCCGACTCGGACGCCGTTTTCGAATATCACGGCGTCAAGGTGGTTGTCGACGAGAAAAGCCTCGAACTGATCGACGGCACGGAAGTCGATTTTGTCAAGCGGGGACTGAACGAAGCGTTTCGATTCAGGAATCCCAATGTGACCGGCGAGTGTGGCTGCGGGGAGAGCTTCAGCGTATGACGTTCCCGCCGTCGGTCCGCGAATCCGGCTTCATTGCCTGGCGTAAATTATCCAAGTAAAATCGAAGGTTTACGCACGACCGGAACGATTCCGTATCCGGTTTTCAAATCATAATCAAAAAGGGAATGATGTATGTCCGTCGAGCAGACGCTCTCAATAATCAAACCCGACGGCGTCCAAAAAAATCTGATCGGCGAGATCTACAGCCGCTTCGAAAATTCGGGGCTGCAAATCGTTGCCGCGAAGATGCTTCATCTGTCCAGGGAGCAGGCAAAAGGGTTTTATGCGGTTCACAGGGAGCGGCCGTTCTTCGACGATCTTGTCAATTACATGACCTCCGGGCCGGTGATGATTCAGACGCTCGAGGGTGAAGATGCGATAAACAGGAACCGGGAGATCATGGGTGCAACAAATCCGGCCGAAGCAGACGAAGGAACCATTCGCGCGGAGTTCGCCGAAAGTATCGAGGAAAACATCGTGCACGGTTCGGACGGGCCCGAGACGGCGGTGCAGGAAATCGCTTTCTTCTTTGGCGACAACGGAATCTGTCCGCGGACCCGATGAACACCGTGGCTGAAAAACCAAATCTGCTCGGGCTGCCGCAAACAGCGCTCGAGGCCTTTTTCGCGAAGCTTGGCGAAAAACCGTTTCGGGCCAGGCAGGTGCTTCAGTGGATACATCAGCGCGGGATGATGGACTTCGACGGGATGACCGACCTGTCGAAAGAACTTCGCGCCAGTCTGAAAGTGGTCGCGACGGTCAGCGTTCCGGTGACGATCTCGCAAAGGAACTCTGCCGACGGCACGATCAAGTGGCTGTTTGAATCAGGCTCCGGTCAGGCTGTGGAGACCGTGTTTATTCCGGAGCCCGAGCGAGGCACGCTCTGCATTTCCTCGCAGGTTGGCTGTACACTGGATTGTCCATTTTGTGCGACCGGGGCTCAGGGATTCAATCGCAACCTGACGTCAGCGGAGATCATCGGCCAGGTGTGGCATGCGAACCGCGTTTTACCGCCGAGGCCTAATGGAAAACCCGCAGTCACGAATGTGGTTTTCATGGGGATGGGTGAACCGTTGGCGAATTATCGAAGCGTTCGTCCGGTGCTCGATCTCCTGACAGGGGATTTTGCCTACGGACTGTCGCACCGTCGGGTCACGATCAGTACATCCGGGCTGGTGCCGAATATCGAGCGGCTCGGTGACGAATGCAATGTCTCTCTCGCAGTGTCGTTACATGCGGCAAATGACGAGCTCCGACAGCGGCTGGTGCCGATCAACAAGGTGCACCCGATCGCGGAGTTGCTCGATGCGTGCTGGCAGTATGCGGCCAAACGTTCCAATCGATTTATCACCTTCGAATATGTCATGCTGAAGGATGTCAATGACTCGATAGCACACGCTGACGAGCTTTATGAGCTCCTCAACGATCGGCCGGCGAAGGTGAACCTTATCCCGTTCAACCCGTTTCTGGGCGTCGATTTCGCCCCCTCCGGCAGGTCCCGCATCGCCCGGTTTCAGCATCACCTAAGGTGCAAGGGTCTCGTGGTAACGACCCGCAAAACACGGGGAGAAGATATTGACGCGGCCTGCGGTCAGCTAGCTGGTAAGGTAAGCGATCGGATCAGGCGCAGGCTTCGCGAAAAGACGATGAGGATGGCAACGGCATGAAGACGAACATCGGGATTCTTGCGGGCGGTGCGGCTATTCTGATGTTGGCCGGCTGCATCTCGACATCGACCAGCGTAGGTCCGACATATGAGGAAAGCGGGGATGCGGCCGTGCAGTATTACGAGCTCGGCGCCAGGTATTTCCGGAATGGCAGCTACGAGCTGGCGAAGGAAAGGCTGGAACGCGCGCTAGACCTGGATCCCAGGATGGCGAGTGCGCATTACACGCTCGCATTGACCTACGAGAAGCTGGGCAATGTCCGACTCGCTACCGAGCATTACAAGCAAGCCGTACGTGTCGCGCCGAGTAACCACGATGCCAGGAACGCTTATGCCGTGTTCCTCTGTCGCCAGCAGAAATTCGACGAAGCGGTCAAGCAGTTCGACAGGGCGGCAAATATTCCCGATAATCATAACCGTTTCGTCATGATGACGAACGCCGGCGCCTGCCTGATCGGCAAACCGGACTTCGCAAGGGCCGAGCAATATTTCCGCGACGCATTGCGGGAAAAACCGAATCATAGTGAGGCGCTTCTACAGCTTGCGGTGCTGAAACACAGGACCGGCTATTTTCTGCAGGCCCGCGCGTTCCTGCAGCGCTTCCTGTGGGGCAACAAGGCCTCACCGGCAATCCTGTACCTAGGTATACAAATCGAGAAAGAACTCGGGGACGAACGCGCCGCGACGGACTATATGAATCAATTGCTGCGAGATTTCCCGAATTCGGCCGAAGCGAGAACAGCGCTGGCGGCGGACTAGCATGGCCGTGGAAGACGTCAACCGTAAGCGCGAGCCGTCCGGGCATGACACCGCCGGCCCGGTCGGCGGCGAGCGCCTGGCTGAAACACGCCGGGCGCGCGGCATATCGCTTCGGGAAATAGCGAAGGAACTGCACCTCGACGAGCCGAAAGTGCGGGCGCTCGAGGAGAATCGCTTCGATGTGCTGGGTGCACCGGTGTTCGCCAAGGGACATATGCGAAAATATGCCGAGCTCGTCGGCGTCGCGGTCGACGATGTGCTTGCCGATTATTACCAGCTCAATCGCTCGGTCGGCGCTCCACCCGTTGTAGGACCACCGCGCAAGGTACGTCGCGAAATTTCCGTAGGGCCGTGGGTCGCGACAATTCTCGTCATTCTCGTTGTTGCCGTTGCGGTCTGGTGGTGGTTCAGCCTGACCCCATCGACGGAACCCCTCACGGTGCAACCGGCTACTCTGGCTCCGTTCGAATCGGATCGTCCGGATGAGGCGACGAGCGACGAGCCTACGCCACCGGAGAATGGCGAGGCACCAGTCCAACCGGCTGAACAGACAGCGATGTCGGTATCCGAACCCGGACCGGGCGCAGCAGAACCCGCCGAAAGCGGTATTACCATCGGTAACAACGTCGAACTCGCGTTGACTTTCAGCGGGGATTGCTGGACCGAAGTGACCGATGCCACAGGTCGCCGATTGTTCTTCGATCTTGGCACCGAAGGCCGGACCGTCACGCTGACCGGCATGGAGCCCCTGGCCGTGCTCTTCGGCAACAGCTCGCATGTCAGTGTGCTCGTCAACGGTTTCGATTACGGCATCCCGGCTACCAGCCGCCGGGGTAATACCGCCAGACTGACCATTTACGGCCAGTAGCCCGGATATTGCGTGAGACCGGCCGTGAAACCCAAAGCCATTCGTGGAATGAGCGACTTGTTGCCGGACGCCTCGGGCACCTGGCGTCACGTGGAGAGTGCCGTTCGCGATGTGATCGAGTCGTATGGCTATCGGGAAATGCGTCTGCCGGTCCTCGAGCAGACCGAACTGTTCCGTCGCTCTATCGGCGAAGTGACCGACATCGTCGAAAAAGAGATGTACACATTCCACGACCGGAACGACGAGAGTCTGACCATGCGCCCCGAAGCGACCGCCGGCATGGTTCGTGCCGGCATACAGCACGGCCTGTTCCACAACAAGCGGCAGAAACTATGGACGGCAGGTCCGATGTTTCGCTACGAGAAACCGCAAAAAGGACGTTACCGGCAATTCCACCAGATCGATGTCGAGGCGATGGGCTACCCGGGCCCGGATGTCGATGCGGAACTGATCATTATGTCCGCCAGGATGTGGCGGAATCTCGGCCTGTCCCGCCTGGCGCTGGAGTTGAACTCACTGGGATCGCCGGAGTCTCGCCAAAGGTATCGCGAATCACTGGTCAAGCACTTTTCGGCCGTGAAATCGACGCTGGATGAAGATAGTATCCGTCGCCTCGAGCAGAATCCGCTTCGCATTCTGGACAGCAAGAACCCTGAGGTGCAGGGGATCATCGCCGATGCGCCGCTAATGCTCGATTACCTCGACGATGAATCGGTGCGGCACTTCGAGGAGCTCAAAGCGCTACTCGATGCCGCCGGGATCCCGTACACGGTCAATACGAGGCTTGTCAGGGGCCTGGATTATTACAACCGGACGGTCTTCGAATGGGTGACCGACGCACTGGGCTCTCAGGGTGCGGTGTGCGCAGGCGGCCGATATGATGGCCTTGTCGAGAAGCTCGGCGGCAAGCCGACACCGGCTGTCGGCTGGGCCATGGGTGTCGAACGACTGGTCGACCTGTTCGAGGAATGCGGCGGCACGGCGCCGGATACCGGCCCGGACGTGTATGTCGTAGCGGTGGGCGAACATGCGCTCGCGCGGGGATTCGAAATTGCCGAACAGCTTCGAAGCGCGATTGCCGACATACGAATCGAATTGAATATGGGCGGCGGCAGTTTCAAATCGCAAATAAGACGCGCCGACAAGAGCGGCGCCGAAATTGCCTTGATACTCGGCGACGACGAGGTTGCCGCCAACCTGGCAGGGCTAAAGCCGCTGCGAACCGATGAAGATCAGATCAACGTTCCGGTCGAGCAGCTGTCTGAAGAATTCTCGGGGCGGCTGAACAGGATCGGATGACGAGAAGGGCGAAGTCGTGGACGAACTACTTTCCGAGAAAGAACAAATCGAGGCGATGCGGGCCTGGTGGCGGGAGAACGGCCGCTTTGTCATTGGTGGCGTCGTTCTCGGTGTCGCGATACTGATCGGCTGGAACCGCTGGCAGGACCACCAGCTGACGACACGGCTGGAAGCGTCAGCCGTTTTCGAGACGCTCGCGGAAGGCGTCAACGACGGCAGGCTCGAAGCGTCAGAGGCTGCCGCAGATGACCTGTATCAAAACTACGCCTCGACGACCTATGCCGGGCTGGCGCGGCTCGCTATGGCCAGGCTGTACATGGACAAGGGGCGCGATCAGGATGCCGCGGACACGCTTTCGGCACTGCTGGCGATGCGCGGCCGTGACGAACTGAAGATGATTGCCCGGCTTCGACTGGCGAAAATCTATCTGTACCAGGATAAGCCGCAATCCATCATCGATCTGCTTTCCGGATTCGCGGGCACCGCGTTTGCCGCAAGTTATGACGAGCTCATTGGTGATGCGCATGCCGCAATGGGCCAGACCAAGCAGGCCGCCGCCGCCTACGGACGCGCAATGAACGACGATATCAGGGCACCGACCGTGAATCGGTCCCTCATTCAGATGAAGATCGTCGATCTGCCGGACGAGGGGACACTCGAGGATCCTGCTGAAGGCAGCGGGGACGAACAATGAGATTCCCGGCCCGCATATTGCTGCTTGGCGTGTTCACGGGCCTGATGTCCGGCTGCGGACTATTCGGCGGCGACGATGACGTTCTGCCGCCGAAGGAACTCATCGATTTTCGGCAGACACTGCCGATCAAGAAAGTGTGGTCGGCCAAGCTGGGTAAGGGAACGGAATTCCTGCGGGTTTCGCTATCGCCGGCAGGCGACGGCAAGCGAATCTATGCCGCAAGTCACGATGGCGTGGTCAGTGCCTTCGATCCCGAGAATGGCAGACGCGTTTGGCGCGTCGAACTCGACGCCCCCTTGTCCGCCGGCCCGGGCGCCGGAGAGAACATTGTAGTAATCGCAGGCAGCGACGGCGATCTCATCAGCCTGTCTGCCGACGATGGACGCGAACTGTGGCGAACCAATGTCAATGGTGAATCGCTAGCCCGGCCGCTGATCAAAAACAGCCTGGTCGTCGTCCAGACCATTGACGGCAAGCTGAGGGTTTATTCGGCCTTCAGCGGTGCAGAGCAGTGGACCGTCGAACAAAGCCTGCCTCGACTGACATTGCGCGGGACTTCATCACCGGTCATAGCCGGCACAACAGTGATCGCCGGGTTCGATAACGGCCGGCTCGTCGGAACCAACCTGAGCACCGGGGTGACCCAATGGGAGACGATGCTGTCGCCGCCGTCGGGCCGGTCTGACCTCGAGCGCCTTGCGGACGTGGACGGCTCGCTGGCCGTCGTGGGGCAGGACATATACGCGGCCGGCTACCATGGCAGGCTGGCCGCCGTTGCATCCGAGTCCGGCCAGATCCTGTGGGCGAGGGACCTCTCGACGCATGTCGGCGTAGGCGTCGACTTCACCAACGTCTATTCCATCGACGAAACCGGTGAGCTGATCGCCCTGTTGCGTCGCAACGGCTCCGAAGTCTGGCGGCAGGATGCGCTGCTGAGACGGGAGCCCACGACGCCGGTTGCATTCGACAATACCGTCGTGATCGGTGACTTCGAAGGCTACGTTCACCTGTTCAGCAACGTCGATGGCCGGCCCGTTGCGCGCGTTCGCGTCGGCAGGGGCCTGTTGTCCGGGGAACCGGTCGTCATCAGTGACCGTCTCTACGTGCAGAGTGAGTCCGGAGAGCTGGCAGCCTTTGCCGTCAGGCGGCCCGAGGGGAAACGTAATGCGCCCGACGTAGCGGCCGACCAAGATGGGTGATTCACATGCTGCCCGTCATTGCACTCATCGGCCGGCCGAATGTCGGCAAGTCGACCCTTTTCAACCGCCTGACGCGCTCGCGTGACGCGCTGGTCGCCGATTACCCGGGGTTGACGCGTGACCGTCAGTACGGTTTCGGCAAGCTAGGGCCGGTTCCGTACCTGGTCGTTGATACCGGCGGCGTTGCGGGCGGCGAGGCCGGCATCAAGGAACTGATGGTCGAGCAGACCGTTCGTGCGCTCAAAGAGGCGGACGCGGCAATCGTCATGGTCGACGGGAGATCAGGCCTTGTGTCGGCCGACGAACATGTCGCCGGATTGGCGCGCCGGCACGCGAGGTCGAGCTGGCTGGCCGTCAACAAGGCCGAGGGCCTCGATGCCGACATCGCGTCCAGCGAATTTCACGCCCTCGGCGTCGGTGAGCCGGTCGCGATCTCCGCCGCACACGGAGACCGCGTAGCAGCCCTGATGGACGAGGTTCTTGCTCCGTTCGCCGAACACGCAGAAACCGTGGCGGACGAGGGCGAGGCACTCCGCATCGCGGTGACAGGGCGTCCGAATGTCGGAAAATCGACGCTGATCAATCGTCTTGTCGGCGATGAGCGCCTAGTCGTCTTCGACCAGCCCGGTACGACCCGCGACAGCGTTGTCGTGCCATTCGAACGGCAGGGAAGAAAGTATCAGCTGATCGATACCGCCGGTGTCAGGCGCAGGGCAAAGGTTCACGAAACGGTCGAGAAGTTCAGTGTCATCAAGGCATTGCAGGCGATAGAGCGCGCTCAGGTCGTCATTGCCGTTGTCGATGCCGCCGAAGGCGTCACGGAACAGGACGTCAGTCTGATGGGGCTGATCGTGGAGCGGGGCCGGGCGCTTGTCGTCGTCGCCAATAAATGGGATGGGCTGCCGCCGGAGGCGAAACGTCATGTCAGGGACGAGCTGGACAGGAAATTGCCGTTTCTGGAATTCGCGGAGCGCATGATGATTTCGGCCTTGCATGGCACGGCTGTCGGGGATCTGCTGCCCGCGACGGAACGTGCCTATCAGGCCGCTGTCCGCGACATGACCACGGCGGATCTCAACAAGGTACTCGCAGAGGCGGTCGCCGCACACTCGCCGCCGCTGGTCAGGGGCCGCCGCATCCGCCTGCGGTACGCCCATCAGGGAGGCCGCAACCCGCCTGTGATCGTCATCCATGGCAACCGGACCGACGGGCTCCCGCAAGCCTACCGGCGGTACCTGATCAATCGGTTTCGCAAGGCCTTTCACTTGCAGGGAACACCCGTACGGTTGTCGTTCAAGACCGGCGAGAATCCGTACAAGGGTCGGCGCAATAAACTGACACCGCGCCAGGAACGCAAGCGCAGGCGTTTGATGAAGCACGCCAAACGGTAACGAATCGAAGGCAAAGCTGATATAACCCGATTGATGAGTGCGGCGACGCGATTCCTGAAGCTCGATGGACCGTTCGAAATGCGTCGCGGCGGTGTGCTGCAGTCGCCGACTATTGCCTATGAGACCTGGGGCAAACTCGAGGGCGGCGGCGACAATGCCGTACTCCTTTTTACGGGCCTGTCGCCATCGGCGCACGCGGCCTCGAACGAAGCGGACCCGTCATCCGGTTGGTGGGAAGAGATGGTCGGTGCCGGCCGGCCGATCGATACCGACCGTTATTTCGTGATCTGCGCAAACTCCCTGGGAAGTTGCTTCGGCACGACCGGACCCGCCTCGAAAGATCCCGACACGGGCGAGCGTTACCGGCTGAACTTTCCGGAATTGACGCTCGAGGATGTCGCACAAAGCGGCAATGAGGTATTGCGCCACTTGAAGGTCGACCGTCTCCATACCGTCATCGGCTCATCCATGGGCGGCATGACTGCTCTCGCGTTCTGTCTTTTGCATCCCGGCGTTGCCGGAACGCTGATCGCGATCTCGTCGTCGCTGCGTTCGCTGCCGTTCGCTATCGCCCTGCGCTCGCTGCAACGCGAAATCGTGCGCGGGGATCCCGCATGGGAAGGGGGCGACTACGAACCCGGGCACGGTCCCGTGAGTGGCATGCGCCTGGCCAGAAAACTTGGCATGATCACCTATCGTTCAGCGCAGGAGTGGGAGGGACGCTTCGGCCGCGATCAGGCGCCGGCCGAGTGGCGAACCGACGAGCCTTTCGGCATCAGTTTCGCAATCGAGTCCTATCTGCAGGCGCACGCCAACAAATTCACGGGAGACTTCGATCCGAATTGCTATCTGTACCTGTCGCGCGCGATGGACCTGTTCGATGTTGAACAACATGGCGGTTCGATTGAGGCCGGGCTCCGAAATCTGGCACTCACGCGTGCGCGGATCATCGGTGTCACAACGGACATCCTGTTTCCGCTGCATCAGCAGCAGGAGCTTGCAGATTCCCTGGAGAAAGTCGTGGACGATATTCAGTTCAGGAAGCTGAATTCGATTCACGGGCACGATTCATTCCTCGTCGACATGGAAA
>JBHIDG010000105.1:0-9748 GCA_046760025.1 Woeseia sp.
CCGTGGTCACCGGCGTATCCTCGGCGGTGGTATCACTGTCAGCAACCGCATTCGGTGGAGCAGCGAAGACCTCACCCGCCATTGACAGAAGAACAAGAAACGACACGCAAATCGTGACGCAATGCTTTGAAAAAAAGAGATATTGACGGAAAGTCTTGCTGGAGCTGGTCATTATGTGATTATTCTTCAGCACTTGGACTGTTGCGGAATTACATTCCTTGTTGGTTGCGTCTTTGTGTCCGTTGTTGTGACGGGGCGCCGGTCCTCATTCTAGGATTTCCTTATTCAGGAACCGGACTAGTAGCGTGCGAGACTACTAGAGATCAGCGCGCTGGTCTGAGTGTACCGTCCTGTTGTCAAGTGTGAACTGCATCACACTTTTCGGTATCAGGTTACCTGACGGCGAATATCCGCTCAATGGCGCATGGTTGTTGCGTTGCAGCCGGTCAGCTCAAGTGAAATATTCGAGTTTATGTCAAGTGTCTGAAGCCCTTTTGTTTTTGATTATGTTGCCTGGCGGAGTGGCCGTGAAACTGGACATTCAGGTCAGGGAATACGGCATCGTCACGCGGACAGATTAATGTCGTTTTTGATTCGATCGCCGCGGCCGCTTTCGGCTGAGTTTTCGTACAGCGGCCAGCAAGCTGCTGTTAGATGCATTCTGGCTGGACTACGGGCCACATCGCCAACCAGGTCGTCCGGACTACACAGTACGATGCGAATCGCCTCATCGGAGAATTAGGTGATGCCCTGAGGATCTAGAGAACCGGTGCCTGTCTGACTTTGCGGCTCACGATTACGCCAAGCTTGACAACAAATGAGACCTGCAATACTACCCTCAAGGTTCTCATTGCCTAATGGATTGCTGCATGGGGCTGGCGGAAAATCTGACCATTAGCCGTATCCGGCGATTAGCGGGATCGAGGTATTTTAGCCGCGGCGAGGGATACTTGCTCGGGGGCCGGGTCGTCCGTTTGGTGGAACAGAATGGACAGATCACGGCCACCGTCGCCGGAACTCACGATTACCGGGTCAGGATATGGGATGCCTGTGATGGACTTGACTTCAGTTGCGACTGCCCGCTCGGCAGACGCGACGAATTCTGCAAGCACTGTGTGGCCACCGCGCTCGCCTGGCTCGGCCTGCAATCGGGATCCGCGAAATCTGACGGCGACAATCAAATTCCCCGGATACCTGCTGACGACGACTTGACTACGGATGACGTCGGCACCTGGCTCAAGTCGCTGGACAAGAGTGCCTTGACCGAATTACTGCTGGATGCGGCTGCTGAGAATGAGCGCTTGCACAATCGATTGATGCTCAAAGCAACAGCGGCCGTGAGTGCGAATCCGGCAACCTGCAAGAAACTCATCGCTAAGGCGATCGGTCGCGGCAGATTCATTGACTACCATGAGATGCCTGAATACTGGCGGCGCATTGACACAGCCATCGACGGCATCGAGGAATTTGCTGATCTGGGCTATGCGAAAGACGCTATCGAGCTTTGCGAATATGCCCTGAAGCGGGTCGAGAAGGCTATTGAGCATGTCGATGACTCGGACGGATATATGGGCGAGTTGCTGCGGCGGCTGCAGGAGATACACCTGCGCGCTTGCCATGCAGCAAGACCTGATGCTGTTGTCCTGGCCGAGAGACTCTTCAGGTGGGAGCTGGAAGGTGACTGGGACACTTTCTCCGGAGCCGTCCAGACTTACGCCGACGTGTTCGGGGAAGCTGGCTTGCAGCGTTACCGTGAACTGGCCGAGGCCGTGTGGAATACGGTCCAACCGCTTGAACCAGGCGACGACGACCCGGATCGCTATGGGCAACGCTTTAGAATCACGCAAATCATGGAGAGCCTCGCCCAGCTTAGCGGCGACGTTGAGGAACTGGTCGCCGTCAAGCAGCAAGACCTGTCTTCGAGTTACGCATTTCTGGAGATCGCCGAAGCCTATCGTCGTGCCCGTAAGGAAGACAAGGCATTGGCATGGGCGGAGAAAGGCTTGCGGACATTCGGCGGCAAGGCGGACAGCCGACTCAAGGACCTTCTTGCGGAGATGTACCACGAGCGCGAACGCCACGACGACGCGATGGCCCTGGTGTGGCCTCAGTTTGAAGGATCTCCGAACATAGGCAACTACCAGAAACTTAAGAGAAATGCCGACCGAAACGGGACCTGGGCCGAGTGGCGGCAACGGGCG
Organism: Woeseia sp.; assembly: GCA_046760025.1. Classification (GTDB taxonomy): domain Bacteria; phylum Pseudomonadota; class Gammaproteobacteria; order Steroidobacterales; family Woeseiaceae; genus JACZWL01. The sequence continues at coordinate 2,202 of JBHIDG010000105.1, forward strand.
CTGAACCATATACGTGAGTTTCTCGACAAGAACTCATCAGACATACCGGCAGCTCACAGGCGTTTTAGTCTTTGGTCCGACCGATCGGCGCTCGTCGAAATTTTTCTGTGGGAGAACGATCCCGAGAGCGCCTGGGAGGAGGCCAGCACGGGCGGTTGCTCGGATTCCCTCTGGCTCGAATTGGCCAATCTCAGGGAAAACGATCATCCTCGCGATGCAATCGCTGTTTATCAGCAGCTGATCGTTCCGATTGTTAACCGCACCAACAACGAGGCGTACGCCGAAGCGGTGGCCCTGATCCGGAAGATAAAGAGCCTGATGAATTCGCCGGCAGAGCAGGAGGAATTTCGACAGTATCTCACCACTTTGCGCACGGACTTCAAGCGTAAACGTAATCTCATGAAAATGCTGGATACGTTCTGATTGTCGGCCGGGAAGGGAAGGACGCCCGGCTCATAAATCGATCCCATTTGATCCGGATCTGCCGAGTTTCGGCAGTTCTTGCGAACTCGACGCCGCGAAATACTCGGGGCAGGCAAATATGTTTGGCCGCACAAACTGCAGAGTGCATATTTGCTTGCAGCGACAGATGTAATACAATGTAATACATGAGTATCGTGACCGTTCGCCTGGACAAGAAACTCGAGCGCGAGCTCTCCAGGGCGGCAAAGCGTGCGGGCCGCCCGAAGAGTGAGTTGATACGTGAAGCACTGCGCCGGCAGCTTGCCGCGTCGCGCTTCGAGGAGTTGCGGCAGAGCGCAGCTCCCTTCGCCGAAGCACGCGGCTGGCTGACCGATGAGGATGTGTTCCGCGACATTTCATGATGGTTTTCCTGGACACCAATGTCCTGATCGCCGCATTTGCCGCTCGTGGACTTTGCGCAGACGTGTTACGGGTAACCCTGGCCGAGCATGACCTGATTATCGGCACGCAGGTGCTCGCTGAAGTCGAGCGAGTCCTTAACCACAAGCTTCGAATGCCGGAGACAAATTCCAGTGAGATCACGTCTTTCATTCGCCGGCATGCCGAGGTTATCGATGCCTCCGCCCCCGCCTCCTGGCCAAACCACGACGCGGACGATCAGTGGATTGTCGCCGCTGCCATGGAAGGCAACGCGGATGTGCTCGTAACCGGTGATCAGGATCTGCTCGAAGTCGCAGACAAGATCGGCATACCCATACTGTCACCACGCGGCTTCTGGGAACTACTGCGATAATCTGTCCCAACGTGTGGAATCGGGATCCGACCCCAAGCTACCTGTGGCTAGCGAACTACTATACTTGGCCTACACATAGTAGCCGTTAATGGAGCTCAGCTATGCGGTTAAAGCGATTCCCGTTAATAGTCCTGGCTTTTGCCATAGGTGGTTGTTCCGTACCCAACGACGCTGAACGGGAGCAAGAAAGAACCACGTCAGTGGAGCAAAACGAGGCAGTTGTTCGTCAAGTTCTTGCGCTGATCGATGAGCGGAATCTAGATGAAGCATTCGAGCTTTACGCGCTCGATTACATCTACCACGGTCCCGGCGGTCAGGAATTGAGGGGTCGGGACGGTATCCGGGGCTTATGGGAGGTCTTCCTTGTCGGCTTTCCTGATCTTCATTCCACTATAGAAGACATGGTTTCAGCGGGCGACAAAGTCGTTTTGCGGTGGCGAGTCGAGGGCACGCATACAGGTGAGTTCCTGGGCGTCGCCCCGTCGAACAGGAAAGTCTCGCTCGGTGTGACTGAGATCTTTCGCGTCGCGAACGGTCAACTTGTCGAAGCGTGGGACCAGTACGACCGTCTTGACTTGATGCAACAAATTGGTGCTATCCCGATGCCGGAGGAAGCATCTGCCGAATAGACGTCCCGGATATCAATTCGACTGCGTGCTCGGCTCGACAGGTGTGCCACCAGAGAATTGCGGTGCATAACTCAGTGCCTGCTGTTGGCCGGTGAGCCACTGTCGCTGCGGGACGATTCGGATTGATTGAACGGCCGGTCCCGGCGAACGCGGACTATCGAAGTCGACGTGATCGAAATGCCGCTGAGCATGCCTCACCTCATGACATACATCTGTGGCCCGTCGGGGCGGGATTCTAGCGGCGGCTCAGGCGCTTGATGGCGGCCAGCAGGCATCTGGTCGATGCGTTTTGCCCGGGATAAGGGCTGTCGTTGCCGACCACGTCGGCGAGCTGCGTGGCGAGTCGCTTGCCGAGCTCGACGCCCCACTGGTCGAAGGCGTTGACGCCCCAGATCAGCCCTTCGACGAACACCTTGTGCTCGTAGAGGGCGATGAGCTGTCCCAGGGTCTCGGGGTCGAGGTCCGCAAACAGGATGGTGTTGCTCGGGCGGTTGCCCGGATGGGCCTTGTGCGGGGCCAATGATCTCGCGTCGGATTCGGAGAAGCCGGCACCGATCAGGTCCTGCATCGCCTGCGTTTTCGAATAGCCGTCCATGAGGGCTTCCGACTGCGCCAGGCAGTTGGCGACGGCAAGGTCCTGCCGGGGTTGCGAGCCGCCGGAGGTCAGTGCCGGCAGAATGAAATCGACCGGCACCAGTCGGGTGCCCTGGTGCAGTAGCTGGTTGACCGAATGCTGGGCGTTCGAGCCGGGCTCGCCCCAGATCACCATGCCGGTTTTGGTCCTGACCGGCTTGCCGTCGATGCGCACGCCCTTGCCGGTGCTCTCCATGTGTAGCTGTTGCAGAAATGCCGGGAAGCGGTCGAGGCGGTTGTCGTAGGGCAGCACGGCCTGGCTGTCGGCGCCGAAGAAGTTGTTGTACCAGACGGCGATCAACGCCAGCAGGACCGGCATGTTGTCATCCAGCGGCGCCTGTCGAAAGTGCTGGTCCATGCCTCTGGCACCGGAGAGGAGTCGGTCAAAGTTCTCCATGCCGATGGCGAGCGCCAGCGACAGTCCCACGGCCGAGAAGATCGAGAACCGGCCGCCGACCCAGTCCGAGAAGCCGAAGCGATAATCGGGACTGATACCGAAGTCGTCCATCGCCTCGTGATTGGTCGATGCCGCCGCGAAGTGGTGCTCGACGGCGGTGATGCCGAGACTGTCCGTGATCCAGTCGCGCGCCGCGTTGGCATTGGTCAGTGTCTCGAGCGTCGTGAAGGTCTTGGAGCAAATGACGAACAGGGTCTCCTGGGGATCGAGCTCGCCTGTCAGGTCGGCAAGCTGCGTGCCGTCGATGTTCGAGACGCAATGCAATCGGACTGCCCCGTGCCAGTGCCGGCGCAACGCCCTGGCCGCCATCACGATGCCGAGGTCAGAGCCGCCGATGCCGATGTTGACGATGTCGGTGAGGCGCTGGCCGGTGTGCCCGCGGATCGTCGAATCGTGCACGGCATCGACAAATTGCCCCATACGATCGAGCGTCCGCCAGATATCGCCGACGCCGGGCTCATCGAGCGCAATCCGATCGGAGAGCTTGGCACGCAGGGCCACGTGCAGCGCGGCCCTGTCCTCGGTGACATTGATGTGCTCGCCGGCGAACATCGCCTCGCGCATCCGCTCGACATTTGTCTCGCGCGCGAGATCCACGAGCAACCGCATCGTTTCCGGGCTGAGAAAGTTTTTGGAGTAGTCGAGCAGCAGATCGCCGCTCTGCACCGTGAAGCGCTCGAAACGGCGGTCATCCGCGGCGAACAGGTCTGCCAGCGTGCGCGACTTCGTGTCGCGGTGATGCATCTTCAGCGCCTGCCAGGACGGCAAATCCGTGGGATACCGGGCGCTGAGTTGGTCAGGCACTTTGCTCTTTGTCCGGGTGATAGTACTCGAGGTACCAGTCCACGAATCTCTTGACGCCGACCTCGATCGGGGTCTCGGGCCGGTAGCCGACATCCTGCACCAGATCTTCGGTATCGGCAAATGTGTCAGGCAGGTCGCCCGGTTGCAGTGGCAGCAGGTTCTTTTCCGCAGTCTTGCCGAGGCAATCCTCGAGGACCTCGATGTAACGCATGAGCTCGATCGGCTGTTGCCTGCCGATGTTGTACAGCCGATACGGCACGTTGCTGGTGCCGGGGTCCGGTCTGGCCGGGTCCCAGTCCGGGTCTGCTTCTGCCGTATGATCCAGTGCCCGGATCACGCCTTCGACGACATCGTCGATGTAGGTGAAATCGCGCCGGTGATTGCCGTAGTTGAAGACGTCGATCGGCCTGCCTGCGATGATATTGCGGGTAAACGTGAACAGCGCCATGTCGGGCCGGCCCCAGGGCCCGTACACGGTAAAGAACCGCAGGCCGGTCGTCGGCAGGCCGTAAAGGTTCGAATAGCAGTGCGCCATCAGCTCGTTGGCTTTCTTGGTTGCGCCGTACAACGCCAGTGGGTGATCGACGTTCTGGTGCACCGAGAAGGGCATGGCGGTGTTCGCGCCGTAGACCGAACTCGACGACGCATACACGAGGTGGCGGACTCTGCCGTGCCGGCTGCCTTCCAGGATGTGCAAGGTGCCCACGATATTGCTGTCGATGTACGAGTGCGGGTTCTCGAGTGAATGGCGCACCCCCGCCTGCGCTGCGAGGTGCACGACCTTGTCGAATTTCTCGTCCGCGAACAGCTTCTCCACGCCGTCGCGGTCGGCGAGATCGAGACGCGCCATTTTGAATTTCCGGTGCTCGTCGATAATCGCCGCGCGTGCGTTCTTGAGGCCGACGTCGTAATAGTCATTGAAATTATCGAGACCGACGACCGTGTCGCCCCGCTCCAGCAACCGTTTCGCGGCATGAAAGCCGATGAATCCGGCAGCACCCGTTATCAGGATCTTCACGCCGGATTCGCTTGTGACGCGTCGCTAGCCATGGCAATTTGCTGCCGGACCCGCATCGATCCAGGCTAGGTCAGGTACCAGAGCGCCAGCACGCCCGTGATGCTCATCGTGACCGTATAGGGCAGCGCCATGTACACCATGCGGCCGTAGGACAGGCGGATCAGCGGCGCCAGCGCCGAGGTCAGCAGGAACAGGAAGGCTGCCTGGCCGTTCGGTGTGGCAACGCTCGGGATGTTCGTTCCGGTATTGATCGACACTGCCAGCGCATCGAAGTGCTCGCGCGTGATCGCGCCGCTCTCGAACAGTTCCTGCACCTCGGTGATATAGATCGTCGCGACGAAGACATTATCGCTGATCATCGACAGCACCCCGTTGGCGGCATAGAACAGCGCGGCCTGCGTTTTGCCTTCGTAGCTCATCACCCAGTGCATGACCGGGCTGAAGAGTTCCTGGTTGCCGATGACTGCAACGATGGCGAAGAACACGACCAGCAGCGCCGTAAACGGCAGCGCCTCACTGAATGCGTGTCCGATACGGTGCTCTTCGGTGATGCCGTTGAATGCGGTTGCCAGAACGATGACCAGCAGTCCAACGACACCGGGCTCGGCGAGATGAAATCCCAATGCAAGAACGAGAACGATGGCGACCACGCCCTGAGCGCCTATCGCCGCCGATTCCTCCTTGCTGCGCCGGTCGCTCATCGCGCGGTCGTAGTCGTTCAGGACTTCCCGCACCTTGTCCGATAGCGGCGTGCCATAGCCGAACAGCTTGAAGTACTCCAGCCCGGCACAGGTCAGCAGACCGACGGCCAGCACAGGCATCGAGATCGGAGCCATCTGCAGGAAGAACGGCACGAACTCCCAGTCCATGATCTCGGCGATCAGCAGGTTCTGCGGTTCGCCGACGAGGGTAGTGACGCCGCCGAGCGCCGTACCGACCGCGCCGTGCATCATCAGGTTTCTCAGAAAGCTCCGGAACTGTGCGAGGTCTGCCCGGTGCAGCTCGATGACCTCGTCGTCCCGGCCCGGGTCATGGCTGTGATCGAAGTGCTTTCCGGACGCCACCTTGTGATAGACACCGTAAAACCCGGCCGCGACGGTGATGATGACCGCGGTCACCGTCAGTGCATCGAGGAAGGCCGACAGGAATGCGGCCGCGAACGAAAACAGCAGCGACAACAGGATTTTCGAGCGCACGCCGAGCAGGATCTTGGTGAACGTAAAGAGCAGCATCTCCCTCAGGAAATAGATGCCGGCAACCATGAACATCAACAACATGATGACCGGAAAATTCACCTCGGCTTCGTGGAACACCATCTCGGGTGTCGCCATGCCGACAATGATCGCTTCGACTGCAAGCAGGCCGCCCGGTTGCAGTGGATAACACTTCAGGGCCATCGCCAGCGTGAATATGAATTCGATGACCAGGACCCAGCCCGCGATAAACGGCCCGAGCGTCAGTACCAGAATCGGATTCAGTATCAGGAACCCGAGGATCGTCAATTTGTACCAGACCGGCGACTGCCCGAGAAAGTTCTTGCGCAGCGCTTCGGCGATCGTGTAGGTCATTCTGTTGCCGTATTGCATTGTTGTGGTTTTCAGGCGCGGGAACGCGCTATCTTACAGAAAATCGGCGACGGATCATTAATCGGGGGCGGACGCCGGGGGGTCCGTCCCCGTTTAATCTTCACGCCAGACGCAGTGGCCCGAGGACTGCATCTTGTCCAGCAGCGCCTCGTGCGCCGCGCTTTCTTCTTCGTTGGCCCTGACGACGACCAGCTCGAGATCCGATGCCGGTGGTTGCCCGCCGGATTCTTTGCCGGTACCGGAGATTTGGACCGCTTCGTGCTCGAGCGACAGCGCGGCCTGACCACCGGTCATGGCGAGATAGACTCTCGCCAGCAATTCCGCATCGATCAGTGCCCCGTGGACGTTTCGGCGAGACGCATCGACCTTATAGCGTTTGCAGAGTGCGTCCAGGCTGTTGCGCTGACCCGGGTGGAGCCTGCGGGCAATGATCAGCGTATCCAGCACCGTGGCGTGTTGTTTGATGTTCGGTTCGGGGTGCTTCATCAGGCCGAGTTCGTGCTCGAGAAACCCGACGTCAAACTCGGCGTTATGGATGACGAGCTCACCGTCCCTGATGAATGCGAGAAATTCCTCCGCGATGTCGGAGAACCGCGGCTGACTCTCGAGGTCCGCACGGCTCATTCCGTGCACGGCTTCGGCGCCTTCGTCGATTTCACGTTCGGGATTGACGAACCGGTGATACTCGCGCCCAGTAAGACGGCGATTCACCAGTTCGATACAGCCGATCTCGATGATGCGGTGGCCCCGGGCCGTTTCGAGCCCGGTCGTCTCCGTGTCCAGAACAATTTGTCGCATCTGATCGAATCGCCCGTCAGGTGGTGTCCCTCGCCTCAATGTTGCACCAGTATGGCGCAATATTCAGGCTACAGTTCATCAATTCCGCGGTTCGCGAGCGCGTCGGCTTCCTCGTTGCCCGGGTGGCCGGAATGCCCCCTGACCCACTTCCATTCCAGTTCGTGTCGCCCGGCTGCCTCGTCCAGCGCCTGCCAGAGGTCCTGGTTTTTCACGGGCTTCTTGTTCGATGTCTTCCAGTCCCTGGCTTTCCAGTTCGGCAGCCAGCTCTCGATGCCCTCTTTCAGGTACTTCGAGTCGGTATGCAGGATGACCCGTTGCTTGCCTTTCAGTGCGTTCAATGCCTCGATGGCCGCCGTGAGCTCCATGCGATTATTGGTCGTCTCGCGCTCGCCGCCATGCAGGCTCT
>JBHIDG010000106.1:0-9684 GCA_046760025.1 Woeseia sp.
GGTGCGTCCTCTTGCTTGCTTTCGGACAGGCAAATCGTTCCCCACGTCGCATCGTATTTTAACGAATTGAACCACGAGGATAGTGAGGGGCCGGCAAATTGAATTCCGGGCCGCGGGAGGCCGGACACCCAATCCGTGCACCGCGTCAAGGTTCTTGCTTGCATCTCAGGCCAAAATGTGTCCGTCTTGATGCGGATAAGAAGCCTGCTTTGACCTCTCCCGTTTCCTACATCCTCGTCGCGATGACATTGAATAGCGCGATGTTGTCGATCGTCTTCTTGCTCGCATGGCGGACGCAGGGGAAAAAACCGTACACGCTGAATTGGTCCCTGGCGTTTCTTGCGGCAACGGCGCAATGGTTGGTCACCCTGTCGGGTGACCTGTTCCCGAGCTTTGAGGCCTACTGGCTCACGGTCAACGCGTTCGGGCTGGCAGTCATCACTCTTGGACTTCAGGGTCACCGCCAGCGCACCGATTGTCACATCCTGCCTGAGAATCTGTGGCCGTACGCGACGTTGATCTACGCTGCAATTGTCTGGTTTACGATTATCGAGCAACACATCGGTCTGCGCACTTCTCTGTTACCGCTGGCGGCGGCGGTCACCCTGTTCCTCTCCGCAGTCATGATCATGAGACATCGCCGGACGCCGCGACCTGCCGAGCGCGCTGCCGCTGTTGCCATTACCCTGTTCGGGCTGTCGCAACTCGTGGCGGCGTATGCCGCCGTACTGCAGGGCGCGGCCGGAAGCACTATCTACAGAGACCTGTATGTGAACATCAACGTGCTGTCGTTGCCGGCCGGCTACACCGGGGTGGCGGTGTTCGTCATTTTCATGCTGGCGTCCGACCTGTCCGGGCAGATGAAGGAAATCGCCGTCCGCGACCAGTTGACCGGGCTATTAAACCGGCGCGGTTTCGGCGAGCAGGCAACGCTTGCATATGCAATGTCCCGGCGAACGGACCGGCCGGTCTCGGTCATCATGACCGATATCGATCGTTTCAAGTTCATTAATGACGAGTACGGTCATGCCGCAGGCGACAAGGCCCTTTGCCATTTCGCCGATATCCTCAACGACAAGCGGCGCGCCGAAGACATCCTGTCGCGGATGGGCGGCGAGGAGTTCGCCCTGGTGCTGCCGGGAACGGAACTCACGGAGTGTATTCGGATCGCAGAAGATCTTTGCCTGCGCCTCGAACGGTCACCACTGGACGTAGACGGTGAATTGCTGGTGATGACCGCAAGTTTCGGCGTTGCGACGATTTCGGCGAGAGACACCTGCCTGACGGACGTTATTGTGCGCGCAGACCGTGCGCTCTACAGGTCGAAACGTGCCGGACGTAACCGGGTCGATCTCGATTCGTCTCAGATTATGCGCTGCACCGACGGCACCCTGAAGCCGATATCGACCTGACGCGAAGCCGTATCACATTGTAGAATTACCGGGATCCGGGGCAGCGCGGGCGTCGTATAATGGCTATTACCTCAGCTTCCCAAGCTGATGACGTGGGTTCGATTCCCATCGCCCGCTCCGGCGGACCCTCGCGCCGGTCCACGACGGCATCTCCGGTTCCCGATTTACGATCCTAATGACACGGGCTGAAATAAGCGCCTGGCGATGGGCGCTTGTGGTCGGTCTTGTCTTCGGCCGGCACGCCTTCGCCTTCATCCTGGAGTTTCTCTGTAGTAACCATCAGGTCGGCATCCGGTTCCTGTCCGGCGCACAGCGTATCCAGCCTCAGGAAGGACGTGTCGCGCATTCCCAGATGTGCGTACCGCGTTTTCAGCTCACCCTCGTCCTTAATCCTGTAAAGCGACGGCTGCTCCCAATAGTGCGGGCAAAGCGCCAGCAACCGTTTGCGGATGTGCTTGTACAGCAGGAAGTCGTAGTCATTCATGTTGAGGGCTTCGTCCCAGTATGCGTTGACATAGTCTGCCCAGTCGAATTCTCGCTGAACAATCCAGCCGTCATTCTCCCAGCGCAAAATGGCCGGCTTGCCGGGGACGACGCCGTCGTCAAACAGGCTGCGATAGAAGCGATAGCCTTCGTAGTTTGCAACCAGGTCGGCATTGGAATAAGAGCCGGTGGTGCCACTGCCGAAAATCGCGCGCTCTGTGTATGCGGACTGTTTTGCCGCTTTTTCTTCCGAACCGTATCGGAGATAACGGCGATAATACTTGCGTCCCTGCGAGAAAAAGTGGCCGATCTTGTCCGAACCGATCAGCTGGTCGTTGACCCGGATCGTGCTGCCGATGCCGAACAGAAATGTCGTTCTGACAGACCAGAATGGCAGGCCCGAGTAGATGCTGTCATATCGGGGGGTTTCGAGCTTGTCGACATCCGGCGATTTCATTGCCCAGCGTTCGAGCTTGTCGACCCAGTGGTGCCCGCCGAGCCGGCCATATACCGCATTGACGAAGGCCTTCTGGTCGTGGCCCTTGCGCCATTCGGCGGCGATTGCCGAGAGGGTGTCATTTACTTTGCGATTGAGTACTTCCGTCGAGTCAGCGATCGGCTGGGATCGGTTATAGAACTGATCCGTTTCGTAGGCTATCGCCGGAACAGAGAAGGCTAACGCCGATACTGTTACCGCAATTGCCGCCGTTTTTCTTGCCGGTTCGGTCACTACCTCACTCGAATCTGTATGTCAGATTTGCAAGCACGGTGTCCCTGTCACTGCCGCCGACTTCCACAGTCGCTTCCCAGCTGTCGGCAAACATCGTGTGTAGCCCCAGGCTGAAATTGAAATCCTGCTGCTGTGACAGGTCCACGGAAAAATCGATCGGAATCGGCACACCGGGCCCGAGGGGCCCGAGATCCAGGCTGATCGTTCCGCTGTGTTTTTCCTCGGCATCGATAAAGTATCCACCGATCCAGACTTCCGTGTTGTCATCGAATCGCACGCCGACCCGCGGCTGGACGGCGGTTGCGTCGACGGATGAATTGAAGACTCCGCTCAGGCTGGTGTCCGTAAAGGTGCCGGTGACTGATGCGAACCAGTTGTCGCCGCCTGCTGCGAGGACCACGCCGCCGCCGTATACATCGCCGTCATAGTCGATCCTCAGCGTCTGAACCTCGGGCGGCAGCAAGGGGATGCCGACGCCGCTGAGATCGACCGACGTATCGCCATCGATCTGCCCATACACCGCGAATACGTTGAGAAACGGCAGTAGCCAGACATCCAGTTTGATGTCGACGTGTGTAACGTCGTTATCCACGATGATCGAACTGGGATCGGTGATCGGCGGCAGCGGGACGCCGGGCGGTGCGTTAAAGACCAGATTGTCAATCTGATAGGGCTGGTCCATGTTGAAGTAATCGATGCCGATCCCGAAGGCCCGTGGCATCTTGCGATCGCCGGCCAGGCCTTTTCCCAACAATGGATCGGCCAGAGCCGGGATGGGCAGGACAAGGATTAGCAGGAGCGGGAAATTCTTGATTTTCATTGTATTATTCCTCACCGTTGCTCAAACGAGATCGGTGGTGTCCCGACCCGGAGAATATATCATTCAGACCGGTGGCAATGCCTGTCGTGCCAGCGAATCAAGGACACATAACGCTTCGTTGAGACATTAGACACAGTCCAGGACGATAGCATCATTTTGACAACATGTAGAACTGCCACAGATCCTGCCTGCTCATTTGAAGGAAAGGCTTGATTGCCAGCTTGCCCGTCGGGCCGATGCTTTTCTCGAGGAATTTCAACTCCTCGAGTTTCGCTCTGGTTTCTTCCCCGATCACGTTTTCGAATCCGCTCTCGCGCATCATGAGAAGGCCCTTGGCCCGGAGTGCCAGCTCCACGTGCAGTTGCAAATAGCAGAGAAGGTCTGCAACTACCTCTCCGCGAAACTTTTCCCTGAGCGAATGGAGATAAAGCCCCACCTTCGATGTCGAGAATCCGCCAGAATTGATCAGATGCAGCAGTTCCGTATCGGCATCGAAGCCGACGTTCAGCCAACGCGCAACGGACTTCTCGCTTTGTTGAAATACGACCACCACCAGCAACGGCAACAGCGCCAACACGACCATCGTAGTAAGAATCGGCGAGAAGAAAAAGTGATTGAATATCGAGTGAACGGCCGAAGCGACAAGTAAGCCGGGCAAAAGCACGATATGGCCCATCCTGTTGCGCTGTTCCATCAAGGCATGTCCGGAGATTGCAAAAATCGCAGTTGCCCCGCCGTGCATGATAGCGGTGCCGAAGCCGCGAATGATCCATGTGCCCATGCGTGCGTGATCGAGACTTTGCAAATAGTAAAGGTTCTCGACGACGGCGAACCCGGCGCCTACGGCGAAACCGAAGATCGCAGCGTCGACCAGAAACCCGATCCGGTTTTGCCTCATCAGAACTATAATAACAACGCCCTTCAACAGCTCCTCGATGAGCGGTGAGCCGTATCTCGCGTACGCGACGTATTCGACGTCGAGAATGTCCAGAAATGCGCCGTTAATGAAGTAGCCAGGCACGACCAGCACACCGCCGAGCCCGATAGCAAGCAGCACCCGGCGGATGCTCACGAGCTTGTAACTGTCGAAGTAGAGGAGGCCGGCGAGGAAAAACAGAACGGGCAAGAGCCCTACAGGGGCGTGAATACCTAGGTCCCAGCTCATGTGAGCAGTTTAATCGCTACAGGATCTTTAACGAAGCCATGAACTCGTCTGCAGAACTCACACCGTCACCCGAGCCGACTGCATAGCCGAGTGAAAGCGTCAGGTTGAGGCGTGACAGCAAAGTGAAGCGAAAGTCTAACTGCGCGCCAACATTGCTGACCCTTCTGCGGAAGCTTGATGAATCCGGATTAACAATCAGGTTTGTGGCAAACAAAGCGGGCCTCGCCCAGGAAACATAGAAGCCAGCTGTACCCAGGCGCCGGAAGCGAATCGGCGGGAGATTCCATTCGAGCATGCTCCGATAGAAGTTACGGCCGCCGATTTCATTGAGTTCAAAGCCGGGCATGCTGTACACCTCGCGATAACGCTTGATAGTGCCACGGTCCACGTAGTTGTTTCCATAACCACCGAAATAGAAATTCGCAAACTCGTTATTGCGATCCCCGTCGGCAATGCCGGCAGAATTTCTGATCCAGACGGATGAATGGTGCAACGGTAGCGCGAAGCCAAAATCGAATTTGCCAAGGAATTTCGGGATCGTCTCACCGTTGACGTAGTCGGCAGCCGCGATAATCTGCCAGCTATATCCCTTCTCGTAGTCGACAGCCCCAAGGGATGACTTTGTATTCGAATACTCGAGCCGGGCGTCAAACGTTGTCAGCTTGTCGAAGGTCACGTTGATATTCTGGTAATAAGGTAGCCTTTCCAGGTCACCGTAGTGGGAAAGATTCAGCTTGAGGTTCATTAACCTGGGCCTGTCGAAAATCAGCGGCCTGTCGTAGCCGATGTTGGCCGAATATCCCTTGAGCCCCTTCTTGGTCGGGCCGAACAGGTCATAGAAGTCGGCATAGTTATGTCGCAGTCCTGCGGTCCAGGTTCCGGCGATAGCTGTTTTTGTTGTGACGACATGTCGATAATCGAGGCTCGCATGAACACGTTCGTTGCTCGGCAGGTCGTCATCCGGGCTATATGATGCTTTTATAGTCAAAGAATCGAACATGACGGGGTCCGAGAATTGGGCATTGAGACCGAATGCGAACGAATCCTTGTATCCCTCGACGATCGGATAAATTGACTCTCGACTCAGATTTCCGATTGGCCGATAGTGTCCCTCCTCATCGACGAGTTCTCCGAATTTCAGCTCAGACGGAGGTCGAACCTGCCATTCCCGTAGCTGCGGGTGTTTGCGAATAACCTGCTGGCCCAGAAATGTAATCGCTTCGACATCCTCGAGCGGCACCGGATCAATGATTGTCGGTATGAAACCCTGCCCTGTGTAGCGGAATGTGATCAGTGAGCCATCGGCCAGTGGAACCGGCCGGAAAAAGCCGGTTTCAGTGTTGCTTACGATATCCAGCTTAGCGCTTTCAATTTCGTAGCACCAGATATTTGAAATTCCGGTGTAATAGGAACTACCGAAGAGGTATTTTCCATTCGGTGAGAACACAAATCCTTCCGGTATGGCCCGGCCGAGGTCAAATTTCGCGACGGGTTCAGTGTTTCCGGTCAACAGCTCCCTGGTTTCCATTATGTGTACTGACTGGTCGCCATTGACCTCCCCTATCGATGCAGAAAGCAATTTTCCATCGGGAGAAATAGCCAGGTCATACGGTACCCGCCCGTACTCAAAGGTGTGAACCTGTGTCCACTCGTTATACGGATAGGGGACTCGTACGATAGTCGCCAGGCCATTCAGATGTCTTACGCCCCAGATTGACCGATCAACTTTATCGAATGCCAGTTCACCGATTCGAACATCCTTCTGCAGGATTTGCATCTTCCCCGTTGTAATATCGACAGACACCAGATCGCGATGTGCGTAGTTATCGGTGCTGTAGAAGATCGTATTCGTTTCGGCGTCAACTGCCATCGATGCAACGCGGTAGATCATCGGCCCTTTTATATCGACTATTTTTTCGATCGAACCGTCGTCGATGGATAGGGCACCTATATGAGCAACCACGCCCGGGTAGCGAAACGCCGCGTAAAGTCTCCTGGAGTCAGGATCGAAGTAAGCCCGCGATATGGAACCAAGGGCCCGATCAGTAATATCTTTGTGGCCGGTTATTTCGTATCTCCGAACCGTCTCCAGATTGCTGGCCTGAAATTCATGTTCCCAGTGGATCCAGTTCTGCCAGGCTTCATTCAGCGGAATACCGAATACATCCTCGAATTGTGATGAATAGTAGCGTTTGCTTTGCTCGTGGCGTCCTATCCACTTTATGACCTCTTCCGGGGAGTAGGTATACGCGAGATAGCTCATGAACCTCGTTCCGTACAGGTAGTTGTTGACACCCACCTGAAAGTCAACTTTGGTTCCCTCGGCTACAAGGCCGAGTGGGTCGTAAAAGTGAGCGTCATCGCGAACCATGGCCCGAAAGACCATTTCGTCGTACGCGCCCAACCCCCGACCGAGGCCACCCGATAGCCAGGTTTCAAGAAAAGTTGCGCTGCCCTCCAGATACCAGCCCGGCGTCCAGACCCGAGGATTGGTCAAATACGAATAAATCATCGTCTCCGGATGTTCGGGGACCGGCGTGACCTTGCCACCGAAGAACCGGCGGTACCGCCGATCCTTGCTTGTGGTTTGATCCATCATGGCAATATGCACCAGCTCGTGATTCATAATGGTGGTCATGCGCTCGCCGACCGGCATCGTCTCGAAGGCGAAACTCATCGGTGAAATGTCAACCTGCAGCATATTTCTCGGCAACGCGCCAGCTGCGGCGTTTGCATAATCGGAAAAATCCTTCAGCAAAACCGTAATCTTGCCGTCAGGGTTGTACTGAAATATTGATCGCTGGCGTTCCAGGGAGTTGTGAAACGCGATAGTCGCATGCGGTCTCAGATATTCTTGCGTCTTATCGAAATAAAGCAGCCTTAGATATGCTGTGTCTACTTCGCTCAACCCTGCTGCGCCCCCCGATTCGAGACCGGCGACCGTTATGGCAACCAAAAGAAACCGTGCATTCCAGATACGCATGCGGAGGATGATTCTTATTATTTACTGTGCATCAAGCCGCCTGCCGAAGCAGGCGGCTTGACTACGCTCTTCTTGATCGTAAATGTTACCGGGCGTTCAATTGCTGTGCAAAATTTGCATCAGTCAGCAATGCAGGGAAGCTTGTGCTGCTCAACAGAGCCGCGAAATTTACGTCTCCCAGCAAAGCCGAGAAATTGGCATTGGTCATTAGCGCTGCAAAATTGGCATCCGTCAACAGCGCCGAGAAGCCAGGGTTCAGCAACAATGCTGAGAAATTGGCGTCACGAAGCATCGCGGCGAAGTTCGCATTTGTCAACAATGCCGAGAAGTTCGCGTTACGCAACATAGCCGCGAAATTGGCATCGCCTATCATCGCAGTGAAGTTCGCGTTGCCCAGCATTGCAGCAAAGTTCGAGTCGGTCAACAGTGCGGAGAAGTTTGCATTGCTCAAGAGGGCCGAGAAGTTCGGATTGCCCAATGCCGCCGAGAAATTCGCGTTGCCCAGCAGTGATGCGAAATTTTCGTTGCCGAGCAGCGAGGAGAAGTTCGCATTGCCCAACATTGAAGCAAAGTTCGCATTCCCCATAGATGTAGCAAAATTGGCATTGCTCATGAGTGCTGCGAAATTTGCATCCGTCAGCAGAGCGGCAAACCGCGCATCGCTCATCAATGCGGAAAAGGCCGCATTGTTCAGTAGCGCCGAAAAATTTGAGCTTCGCAGCAGCGCGGAAAAATCCGAGTCGCGCATCAAAGCAGAGAAATCGGCATCACGTAACAATGCAGAGAAGCTTTCATCTCGCAGCAGTGCGGCGAAACTGGCGTCTCTCAGCAGAGCGGAAAATCCCTCATCTCTTAGCAGTGCCGAGAAGGTCGCATCCCGCAGCAACGCAGAGAAGTTGGCATCTGCAAGCAGTGCAGCAAAGCTCGTGTCGCGCAGCAGCGCCGAGAAGCTGGCATCCCGCAGCAGCGCCGAGAAGCTGGCATCCCGCAGCAATGCCGAGAAGCTGGCGTCTCTCAGCAATGCCGAAAAGCTGGCGTCTCTCAGCAATGCCGAGAAACTGGAATCTCGCAGCAAGGCGGAGAAATTGGCATCTCTCAGCAGAGCGGAAAATCCCTCATCTCTTAGAAGCGCCGAGAAAGTGGCGTCTCGCAGCAACGCTGAGAAGTTGGCATCTGCAAGCAGTGCAGCGAAGTTCGCGTCCGCCAGCATGGCTGAAAAATTCGCATCCCTCATCAGCGCAGTAAAGTTGGCGTCGTTGATCATCTTGTCAAATGCATCGGTTTGCATTAAGTCCTGAACCGACATATCCCCGAGTTCGAGGTCGACTGCATCGGGCTGCTCGGCCCGGTATCTTTCGGCCGGAGCCACGGTTCCCGTGATCTCGTCGTCACTGGGCGAGAAGACGCCGCCGAAGTAGGCGACCACAACCAGGATTGCCACGGCAATTGCGATGACGGGAATTGTCTTGTTACTGGTAGCCATTATTTGTCCCCTTATGCGCCCGAATTGCGGGCTGCTGTTTGTCTGACTTACTCTAAGTACGGCCAGAGATTTGAAAAGTTGGTGTCAAATGCTCAGTTTCTCCGACCTGGACCCCGGTAGCCGCCAATGAAGCGCAGCTCACCCTCGTGTATCAGTGTGTCCCCGGCGTAGAATCGCACATCGATTGTCGTATCGTTGCCGCCCGTATTGTGCAAATATATCGCGTAACGGCGTCTTCCCTCGGCGTACAGTGTTACCTGCCCGGTCTCGGCCAGGACGGACGTGCCGGCGTTTTCGAGCTGGGCGAAACCGTTAAACCAGATATCCCTGTTCGAGAAATCCGCCACGATCCTGACGGGCTCATGCGAGACGATGTCGAAATCCAGGATCAGAATCTCCCCGGCGCTTCTCAGGTTCACGATGCCGGCGATCTTGTTCTTGGTCAGGTGCATGGTGCTGTCAGTAAAGATCGGCTCCGGGACGTCCTCCGAGATTGTTCCGATGAGGTCGGTCATGTCGTCGAATGCGTGCCGTGACGCCTGGTCCGAGCCTATGAAGGCGATTGTGAGCAGGGCCCCGGCCGCGAACGCGCCGGCGTACCTGAAGGC
>JBHIDG010000107.1:0-9639 GCA_046760025.1 Woeseia sp.
GGCGAAAAAACGTCCTTTTTACCACTTGGTGGTCACCGACAGTCGCAACCGTCGGGACGGCCGGTATATCGAACGGCTTGGATTCTTCAATCCCGTTGCAAAGGGACAGGAAGAGCAGCTTCGAATCGACGTCGAGCGTGTGGATTACTGGATCAGCCGGGGCGCGCAGCCCTCGGATCGTGTGGCATCGCTGCTGAAGGCAAGCCGCAAGGGCATCGCCCCGGGCAGGGGCGAGCGCAGGCCGAAGAAAGCGGTCAAAGCCAGCGAGAGCGCGTCGCCGGAGGCGGCGGACGCGAGCGGAGCCAAAGCGGAAGAACCGGCCGACGCCGCTGACGTGACGCCGGCAGAAGCAGCCGACGCGAGTGATGCCAAGCCGATGGAAGCCGCCGATGGTGACGAGGCGGAGTCGCAGGATGCTGCCGAACAGGCCAAAGCGGATGACGCAGGCGAGGCAAGTGATGAAAAGCCCGAGGAGGCTGCCGGTACTGACGAGACACTGGAAGAGGACGCGGCAGCCGACAGCGAAAAGAAGTGACGCCCGTCGTCCTTGGCCGAATAGCGGAAGTATTCGGCGTCAAGGGATGGGTCAAGGTGATTTCGCACACCGAACCTCGGGAGGCGATTCTCGAATATCGAAACTGGTTTCTGAAGCGTGGCGACACGTGGCAGGCAAGGGTGGTCGAAGACGGCAAGCTGCGCGGCAGGTCGCTGATCGCAAAGCTCGAGGGGGTCGATGACCGGGATGCGGCCATTGAATTAATGAAAGCCGATATCGCCGTGTCGCGTGATGCGATGCCCGAAACGAAAGCCGGTGAATACTACTGGGCGGACCTCGAAGGGCTGAAGGTCATTCACCGTAACGGCATGGCACTGGGTCAGGTCAATTACTTGATGGCGACGGGCGCAAACGATGTGCTGGTCGTGTCCGGGGATCAGGAGAGACTGATACCTTTTGTGATGGACGAGGTAATTCTTGACGTTGATCTCGTCAAAGGCGTGATCAGCGTTGATTGGGAATGGGACTGATGCGATGCAGATACGCATCGTCAGTATTTTTCCCGAGATGGTACAGATGGTGGCCGAATTCGGCGTCGTCGGCCGGGCGGTAGAACGCGGTCTCGCGAGCATTGGCTGTGTAAATCCCAGAGATTTCACCGACGATATGCATCGCACGGTCGACGATCGGCCCTACGGCGGAGGTCCCGGCATGGTGTTGAAATTCGAGCCGGCCGTGGCGGCGATCCGCGAGGCCAGACGCACGACGCCTTCCGGTACTCCGGTCGTCTGCCTGAGCCCGCAGGGATCGGTATTCGACCAGGAGGCTGCAAACCGGCTGGCGAAATTGCCGGGTTTGATATTGCTGGCCGGCCGGTACGAGGGAATCGACGAGAGGCTCATCGAGTCGGAGGTCGCCGAAGAATTGTCGCTGGGTGATTTTGTACTCAGCGGCGGGGAGATCGCGGCGATGGCCGTGATCGATGCCGTTGTGAGGTTGCTTCCCGGCGTCCTCGGCGATGAGGAGTCCGCATCACAGGACTCCTTCGCGGAAGGACTACTGGATTGCCCGCACTACACGCGCCCGGAAGAAGTCGAAGGGCGGCGTGTGCCGTCAGTACTATTGTCGGGTGACCATGCAGCAATCGCCCGCTGGCGGTACAAACAGGCGTTGGGTCGCAGTTACGTGCGGCGTCCCGATATTGTGAGAAAATTGGAACTGGACCATGAACAGCAAGCGCTGCTCGATGAGTACCTCGAAGAGCAGGCGCTCAAACCCGGCAGGTAAAGAATGATGAACAAACTAATCGAGTCGATAGAACAGGAACAGATCAACAAGGAAATCCCGGACTTCGCACCGGGCGATACGGTCGTTGTTCAGGTCAGGGTCAAGGAAGGCAGCCGCGAGCGTCTGCAGGCTTTCGAGGGAATCGTCATCGCAAAACGGAATCGCGGCCTTAACTCGTCTTTTACCGTGCGAAAGATCTCCCATGGCGAAGGTGTGGAGCGGGTGTTCCAGACCCACAGCCCTACTGTCAGCGCCATCAAGGTGAAACGGCGTGGCGACGTTCGCCGCGCAAAACTCTACTATCTTCGCGGCCGCACCGGCAAAGCGGCGCGCATCAAGGAGAAGATTTAGAGAGAATCTAAAATCCTGGTTTTACCTGAAACGCCCGTATAATTGATGTCCAGGGATTTGGGGCGGAACCTATCCGCCGGAGAAGGGTCTGTCGTGGCATGAGCACCGTGCAAGGAATCAGTGTGCGATCCGGCCTTTTTACCTTTATCGCCGCGTGCCTCGCACTGTCCGGCTGCGCGACTCTGATGTCTTCTGCGGCGACCGGCCTGGCCGAGGACCTGTCGGCCGCGGTCCTGAATCAGAACGACCCGGAGCTGGTTCGAGACGGTGCGCCGGCCTATCTGCTGCTGCTCGACAGTATTCTCGAGAGCAATCCCGATGACCCCGAACTCCTGATTGCCGCCGCCAAGATGTATGCGACCTACGGAACAGTCTTTGCCGACGACCCCGAACGGTCAGCCAGGCTGACATCGAGGGCGGTCGAGTACGCCCAACGCGGCGTTTGTAGTGCCTATGACGATGGTTGCAACTGGAACAAGGCGACCTTCGCCGATTTTGAGGTCAGCCTCGAGGGCCTCCGTGAAAAACACGCCGAGATCGCCTATGGTTACGCGCTCGCATCGCTGGCTTTCACGGTCGCTCACGCCGACGACTGGAACGCGATTGCACGGCTGCCGCACCTGGAAGCATTACTTCTGAGATACCTGGAGATCAGCCAATCGGCTGTCGAAAGTCACGTATATACGTACCTGGGAATACTGTTGACATTGAGACCGGCAGCATTGGGCGGGAAACCCGAACAGGCCCGGGCTTACTTCGAGCGTTCTATCACTCTCACGGGCGGCACGGACCTCGCCGCCAAAGTCGAATTCGCACAAGGCTATGCGCGATTGCTTTACGACCGGAAATTACACGACAGACTTTTGAACGAAGTGATTGCCGCCGACCCGAACGTGCCCGGACTGACGTTGAGCAATGTGATCGCACAACGAAATGCCGCCGAATTGCTCGCGTCGGCCGACGAGTATTTCTGACAGACACGGGAATTCCATGAATAAGCTCAGATTAATGCTTGCTGTGACGATACTGTTGTTTGCCGTTTCCGTGGGTGCCGCCGAACTCAAGATTGCCACCCTGGCACCGGAACGCTCCGTCTGGGTTCAGGACATGCGCAAAGGAGCCAGGGAAATTCGCGAACGGACCGACGGCCGGGTGGTGATGAAATTCTATGTCGGTGGCAGCCAGGGTAACGACAAACAGGTGCTGCGTGCGATCAGGACAAAGAGACTGCATGGCGGCGCGTTTACGCCGATGAGCCTTCAGGATCGCTACGCGGACCTCAACATCTATGGATTACCGTTCCTGTTCCAATCCGAGGGCGAGGTTGACTATGTTCGGGGACGCATGGACAAAGAATTGCTGCGGGGTCTGGAAGAGGCCGGTTTCATTAGTTTCGGGTTTACCAACGGCGGCTTCGTATTCCTGATGTCGAACGAGCCGGTACGCGGGCTCGACGACCTGAATGGCAAGCGTGTCTGGGTACCGGAAGGCGACAGGATCAGTTATGCGACGGTGGAGGCGCTAAACCTGTCACCAGTCACGTTGCCGTTGACCGACGTTCTGACGGGCTTGCAGACCGGTCTCATCGACATCGTGTTATTTCCGCCGGTCGGGACGCTTGCACTGCAATGGCACACGAAAGTGAAATACCTGACGGAGATGCCGATACTGTTCTCGATGGGATTGATGGCAATCGATGCCAAGGCTTTCGGCAAGTTGAGCGAGGGAGACCAGCAGATCGTCCGTGAAGTCATGGTGGGTATTTACGAGGAGTTCAGCAACGTCAATCGCGAGGACAACAAAAACGCCAAGGAAGCCCTTTTGAATTCGGGTGTCCAGAGTGTGCAGCCCGCGGCAGGCGAACTCGAAAAGATTCACGAGATCATGGATAAGACCAACCGGCAGCTGGGCGAGCAGGGCATGTTTTCTATGGCCTTGTACGACGAACTGATCGGGCACATCGAAGACTACCGAAGACAGCAACGAGAAGCAGGCGGTGGCTCCTGAGCCCGCGCCCAGGTTCCTGGAGCGCCTCGAGGGCTTGGGAAGAGCCGCCGAAAACACCGTGCTGGTTCTGCTGCTTACAGCCATGATTGCTCTGGCAGTCGGCCAGATCGCTCTGCGTGAACTGTTCAACACCGGCATCATCTGGGCGGACGAACTCGTCAAGCTGATGGTTCTCTGGATCGCAATGCTGGGTGCCTTGGCCGCCAGTCGCGATGACCGACATCTCCGTATAGACCTGCTGTCGCACACCCTGTCCGAGCGCACGCTTGCACTGACCCGCCTCGTGGTCGAAATCTTTGCCGCCGTTATCTGCGGCATCGTCGCCTGGCACTCCTTTCGGTGGCTGCAGCTCGAGTTCGAATACGAGGACTCGGTACTCGTCGATTTTCCCGCATGGCTGGCGCACGCGATATTGCCGTTCGCATTCATGCTGATGACCTACCGGTTTACGCTGTCATCGATCAAGAGAGGCGCGCAGCTGGCGGTGTCGGGCCGGCAGCCCGAAGAGCAGTGATTTTCCTGGGCATTATCCTGGTGCTGCTGGCCGTTCTGGGTGCGCCGCTCTTCACCATCATCACGGCGAGCGCAATGCTGGGCTACCTGCGCACCGGTACCGATCTCATGAACGTTCCGC
This sequence comes from Woeseia sp., assembly GCA_046760025.1. Classification (GTDB taxonomy): domain Bacteria; phylum Pseudomonadota; class Gammaproteobacteria; order Steroidobacterales; family Woeseiaceae; genus JACZWL01. The sequence goes on from JBHIDG010000107.1 coordinate 4,776, forward strand.
TGGAGATGCTCGGCATCGGCAGCATGCCGTTCCTGTCGGCGATCCCCCTGTTTACATTTGCCGGATACCTGCTGAGCAAGAGCGGTGCACCACAACGGCTGGTTCGACTCACGGGGGCGCTGCTCGGATGGATGCCGGGAGGTCTCGCCATCGTGGCATTGGCCGCCTGCGCATTCTTTACCGCATTTACGGGTGTGACCGGTGCGACCATTATCGCGCTCGGCGCCATCCTCTACCCGGCACTTCAGCATGACGGCTACGAGGACAATTTCAATCTCGGACTCGTGACCTCGTCCGGCAGCCTCGGGCTGCTGTTCGCGCCATCGTTGCCGATCATCCTGTACGGCGTGATCTCGGAGGTCTCCATCGACAATCTGTTTCGCGCCGGCATCCTGCCCGGGCTGATCATGCTCTTCATGTTGTCTGGCTGGAGCCTGTGGGTTAACCGCAGCAATCGCAAGCCACTGGGTTCTTTCTCGATCCGGGAGGTCCGCGCCGCTGTCCGGGAGTCGATCTGGGAAATACCGCTGCCGATAATCGTCCTCGGCGGCATCTATTCCGGCTTTTTTGCCGTGTCCGAGGCAGCGGCCATAACAGCCGCTTATGTCCTGATCATCGATGTCGTGATCCTGCGCGAAATAAAACCGGGCGAGCTGCCGGGCATCATGCGTGAGTCGATGCTGCTCGTGGGCGGGATCCTCGTTATCGTCGGTGCATCGCTGGCGTCGACGAATTATATGATCGACGCCGAAATACCGCAGAAACTCCTGGCGTTTGTCGCCGAGCTCGTGTCCAGTAAGACGACCTTCCTCATATTGCTGCTGGTATTTCTGCTGATCCTGGGCGCAATCCTGGATATATTCTCGGCGATTGTGCTGGTCGTCCCGTTGATCATCCCGATAGCGGCGCAGTACGGCGTGCATGAAGTGCATCTGGGCATCATTTTTCTCGCTGCCATGCAACTCGGATACCTGACGCCGCCGGTCGGGCTTAACCTGTTCATTGCAAGCTACCGCTTCGAGAAACCGATCATGACGGTTTATTCAGCGACCTTCCCGTTCCTGATGATTCTCTTGTTATCGGTTATCCTGATCATGTTCTGGCCGGAGTTGTCATTGATGCTCGTGCCGGACTAGTTTGAATACTGCACAACTATGGAGTGAAAAATGAGCAAGCGCGATACTGTGCGCAGATATCTGTCCGCGTTCTGGACCGGGGTCAATGGCGTCCGAAAGGTCCTGCATCTGCTGCTCCTGTTGTTCATTTTTGGCATCGTATTCGGAGCACTTTCGTCGACCGCGCCCGGTCTACCCGGTGAGGCGGCGCTCGTGATCCGGCCCGTCGGTGTCCTGGTAGAGCAACTGGAGGGAGACCCTTATGACCGCGCAATCGCGGGGCTGTTCGGCGATGAAGATCCGCAGACGCTGGTACAGGACATCGTCGACGGACTCGAATACGCGAAAGACGATTCGCGTATCAAGGCGGTAGTACTCGATCTGCGCGGCATTCGTGGCGGAGGCTTTGCCAAACTGCGGCGCATCGGCGTTGCACTGGATGACTTCAGGACCTCGGGCAAACGCGTGATTGCCAACGCGGACTATTATGGCCAGCAGGCTTACTACCTCGCCTCGCATGCAGACGAGATCTACATGCATCCGGATGGTGTAGTGTTTCTGCCGGGTTTTTCCGTGTACCAGCACTATTTCAAAGGGGCTATCGACAAGTTGAGGATAGACTGGAACATTTTCCGGGTCGGGACTCACAAGTCATTTGTAGAACCGTATATGCGGACTGACATGTCTGATGAAGACCGCGACTCGACCACACGCCTGCTCGATCAGCTCTGGCAGGGTTACAAGGAGAAAATCGCGAAGGCGCGCGGCCTCGATGTCGCCGTCATCGACGAATTCTCCAGCAATCTGCTCGAGAAGGTCCGCGGTGAAGGCGGCGACGTCGGCGCGGTGGCATTGGACAGCGGTCTGATCGATGGGCTTCTGACGAGGGCGGAGGTCGACCGGAAAATCACGGAGTATGTCGGCAATGTGGCCGAGACTCCGGATTCCTATCGTGCCGTCGACCTGCACGATTTCCTGAGGCACGTGCGTCTCCTGAAGGGAGATAAATCGGCCAGACGGAACGTCGCCATCGTCGTTGCGTCCGGTGAAATCCTCAACGGTACGCAGCCACCCGGCCTCATCGGGGGCGATTCAACGGCCAAGTTGTTGCGCCGCGCACGGCAGGATGATTCCGTGCAGGCCGTGGTGTTGCGCGTCGATAGTCCTGGTGGCAGCACATTCGCATCGGCAGTTATTCTCGATGAAGTCGAGGAACTCCAGGAAGCCGGCAAACCGGTTGTGGCGTCCATGAGCAGCGTCGCGGCATCGGGCGGCTACTGGATTTCCATGGCTGCGGACAGGATTTTTGCGAATTCCGAAACGATTACCGGCTCGATCGGCGTGTTCGGAATGTTTCCCACATTTCAGCGCTCACTCGCGGCGATCGGCATAACGACGGACGGCGTTGGCACCACGACCTGGGCGGGGCAGTTGCGCCCCGATCGCGCCATGTCGGACGATGCCAGGGCGCTTTTCCAGATCGTTATCGACAAGGGCTACGATGATTTCATCAGCAAGGTTTCGGAGCATCGTAATCTCGACAAGGTCGAGGTCGACCGGATAGGGCAAGGGCAAGTCTGGACCGGGGCCGATGCACTGGAGTTCGGCCTGATCGACGAAATCGGTGACCTCGACGATGCGATCAGGGCCGCCGCGGAACTTGCCGAACTGGACGTCGATAATTTCGGTCAGAAGCTCATCGAAAAGGAACTGACGCCCGGCGAGCAGCTTGCCGTCGACCTGCTCGGCACGGCGAAATGGTTGGGCGTCGATCCGAAGGTCCTCGTCAGCAGGCCTGCGGCATCGATTCAGCGTATTGCGGGCCTGGTCGAGAATACGCTTTCATCGGTGCTTCGTTTCAACGATCCTAGTGGTGTCTATTCGCATTGCTTCTGCTCGTTCGAGAATTGATCAGTCCCAGCCGAGTATCACTTTTCCGGATTGGCCGGACTCCATCAAGCGGAACGCCTCCTCGAAGTCGGTGATCGCAAAGCGGTGGGTGATGATCGGGCTGATCGCGAGCCCGCTCTGAAGCATGCTCGCCATCTTGTACCAGGTCTCGAACATCTCCCGACCATATATTCCCTTTAATATCAAACCCTTGAATATCACTTCGCTCCAGTCGATGGCGGTGTCCTCGGGCGGGATCCCGAGTACGGCGACACGACCGCCGTGATGCATGGTCCTTAACAGGTCGCGGAAGGCCGACGGGTTACCCGACATCTCCATGCCGACGTCGAAGCCCTCCACCATGCCGAGGTCTTTCATCGTGTCGTCGAGCGATCCGTCGGTGACATTCAGCGCCACCGATGCCCCCATTGTTCTGGCAAGCTGCAAGCGGTAGTCGTTGACGTCGGTAATGACGATGTGTCGGGCGCCAGCATAGCGGGCGATGGCCACGGCCATGATACCGATAGGCCCCGCCCCGGTTATCAGCACATCCTCACCGACGAGATCGAAAGAAAGGGCCGTGTGCGTGGCGTTGCCCAGCGGATCGAGTATCGACGCTAGTTCGTCGCCGATCACATCGGGCAGCTTGAAAACGTTGAAAGCCGGGACGGACAGGTATTCCGCAAATGCACCGTGCCTATTGACGCCGATACCGACCGTGTTCATACACAGGTGGCGCCGGCCGGCACGACAATTGCGGCACACACCGCAGGTAATATGTCCCTCGGCGGAGACGCGATCGCCTGTCTCGAAGCCCCTCACCTCGCTGCCGCATTCGACGACCTCACCGCTGAATTCGTGGCCGATGGCAATCGGCACGGGGATGGTTTTGCTGGCCCAGTCATCCCATTTGTAAATATGAATATCCGTTCCGCATATCGCCGTGCGGCTGACCCTGATCAAAACGTCGTTGTGACCGGGTTTCGGCGTATCGATCTCCTCGAGCCAGATACCGCGAGTAGGCTTAGACTTGACCAGCGCTTTCATGTCGTCCTATTCCACGAAATCCAAATCACGACCCACCTGCGCGAACGCCTCGACTGCGCGGTCGAGTTGATCGCGAGTCAGGCCGGCCGACATCTGCGTGCGTATGCGCGCCTGACCCTCGGGCACCACAGGGTAGGAGAAGCCGATAACGTAGATCCCGTGCTCCAGCAGGCGGTCGGCCGTTTCGGCCGCGAGCTTCGCGTCGCCGAGCATCACCGGGATGATGGGGTGTTCGCCCGGCTTCAGGTCAAAACCCAGCACGGACATCCGCTCGCGAAAATAGCCGGCGTTGTCCCATAACGCTTCGCGGAGACTCGGATCGCTTTCCAGGAGGTCGATGACCGCAATCGACGTCGCGGCGATCATCGGCGCAACCGAGTTCGAAAACAAATAGGGTCGTGATCGTTGCCGCAGCCAGGCGATAATTTCCCTTCGCCCGGACGTATATCCACCCGAGGCCCCGCCGAGCGCCTTGCCCAGCGTCCCGGTAATGATGTCGATACGTCCCATGACATTGCGGTGCTCATGCGTACCCCTGCCGTTCTCGCCCATGAAGCCCGTTGCATGCGCGTCGTCGATCATGGTGAATGCGTCGTAGCGATCGGCAAGGCCGCAGATGGATTCGAGATCCGCGATCGTGCCGTCCATCGAGAATACGCCGTCGGTCACAATCAGCCTCAAACGGCGGTCGGCGGCCGCCTTGAGCTGCGACTCCAGATCGTTCATGTCGTTGTTCTGATACCGATATCGCTTCGCCTTGCAAAGGCGGATGCCGTCGATGATGCTGGCATGATTGAGCGCGTCGCTGATGA